>CAJPTS010000217.1 GCA_905373625.1 Bacteroidia bacterium | reverse complement strand
GTTTGTAAGCATATGCAATTTGCATACAACATTGATGTCCCAGATCTTTCCAATGTGAAAGATATGTCGAATATGTTCGTCGCATGCCACTCTTTTACTGCTGATTTGAGTAAATGGGATGTAAGAGGAGTCACAAACATGGCGTCGTTATTTTCTGGTTGTAGTTCCTTTAATTCTGATTTGAGTCGGTGGAATGTAGGCAATGTGACAAATATGTCCATGATGTTTAGCGCTTGTTATGCCTTTAATTCTAATTTAAGTCGGTGGAATGTTGGAAACGTAACAGATATGTCTAGGATGTTTATGTTTTGTGTTGACTTTAACTCCGATTTAAGCAGATGGGATGTTAGAAATGTTGGAGACATGATTTCGATGTTTTTGGGCTGCAACGAGTTTAACTCCGATTTAAGCAGATGGGATGTTGGTAATGTTGAAAATATGAGTTCGATGTTTTTTGGATGTCGGAACTTTGACTCGGACTTGAGCCGTTGGGATGTTTCTAATGTAAAAAATATGAGTCTCATGTTTGCTTATTGCAAGAAGTTGTTATCAGATTTTAGAAAATGGAATATTCAGTCTGACATATACAAAGAGGGGATGTTCTTGGGGTGTCCGTTTTATGAAGATTAGAATTTCTTGGGGTGAGCAACGCCCCTACGAGGTCTAAACTTTTAGATGGAGGAAGCGCTGTCATAGATAGCGTTTCCCCTTTTTTTTGCTGAAAAATTACACCAAAGGGCTAAAATATTTGGTTATGTCGCCGAAAAATGAGAACATTGTAATGAGGATGTAAGGAGAGGCGACATCTTTGCAACGTCGCAAAAACTTGTGAAAATAAGGAGGGTAAAGCAATGGAAATCATTAAACAGTGGTTGAAAGCCAACGGCTATAAGTTTGAAGTTGAATCATTTGGTATCGCTTTCAAGCACCAAGGAGGTAATTTCCTAATTGAAGACAATTCGGATGATAAACAGTATCTCCAGATTATTATGCCGTATGTTCATCAGCTGAAGAAGTCCTCTGAGAAAGAGAAAGCCTTGGAGGTTTGCAATGAAGTGAATCGGAAATACAAGTGCCTGAAAGCATATTTGGTTGAAGAGGATTCTATCTGGTTGTCTGTTGAAATGTTTATTGATCAGACGCCAGATCTCGACGACTTTATGGAGCGGCTGCTTCATATCCTTCATGCTGGGCGATTGGAAATACTAGCAAAGCTGTAAGTCGCCCCCCAGCTCTTGTAACCCTTTAGGATGCGCATACGGCTTGCAAACATAATGTAATGTATCAACTATTTCGAGAAATAGGCGCATCGCGTCGTACGGCATACTTCAATCGCCTTCGTTCACGATCTCGTGGCGCTTCAGAAGCTATATTGCAATGCGTGCAGGCAGTAAAAGATTTTCTAAAGACTCCCACACAACATGACGAGGAGCTCTTCTTTTACGCATTTCCTTTGCGGCTAAGAGCACACTTTTGGGTGAATGAGAAGGGGAAACTCCCGCCTGATCGTAGAATCCCTTTTGAGATACTGCTATTCGAACTCTATAAAGAAAATAAAATAACGGCTTGGATGCCGAACAGGCTCACCTGTGTTGCTTCGGAAGAAGATTTCTCCGTTATCATGTGTATGCGACGTAGCACGGATCCGTTTGACGATATAACGCGTCCTCTCGTCGATACAGGGAAAGGTTCTGTGGCAATATTTAATTCTCACACTATCCCACTTATCGAAACCCTCTTGGGGAAGGAGCGCGCCAAACTGTTTTTTACAACCTGTGCGCTGTTGCAAAATCTGCCAGTATTAGATTTTAGCCGCATCCACAGTTTCGAATATTCGTTACCACTAGCCGTCCGTGTCCTGCTCTATCTCGTCCTCCAAGATATTGAAGAGTTTTCACTCGCCGAACAACTTGAGACAAATATCCAAAAGGCACAACGAACTCGTAAGGAAGTACTTCCTCCCGACGAGCGGTATCCATTGGGCAAACTCAGTGTGGAACAGGCTGTTTTTGCTGGCGCACTAGAGCTCGGCGAGGATGGAATAGAGGAGCTCCTGTACAAAACGTTGCAATCTAAAAAGATTAAGCCTGCTGTTTGGCACTATATTGCCCCTATTTTTCTCTCCACGGGACGCCGAGAGTGCATCTCTACATTTTGGAACGCACTTATCCGAAACGAGGAGTGGGACGTATTGTTAGCGCATATCAATGCGTGGGGGCTCAAGGCGTTTCAATTGGGAATCTATGCTTTGATCGAAAACCATGTTTATTCAGAAGATTTTGCTATAGATTTGGTACATAAGATCCTACAGCTCCCGATAAAAGACATAGAGAATATACATAAAGTAGCAAATCTTACTGTAAAGACGCTTTTGGCGATATCTACCCTTCCAGAGTTGCTCAAGTCCGAAGATCCGTATACTTTTTACGTTGGGGCGTGGTTAAGTGCGACTACAAATTATAGTGGTATTTGGCCAGAGACTCTCATGCTTGAAAACATCGGCAATGAGACAGAAGATCGGTATATTGTCTTGGGTGCTCTCTGCCAACTTCTCGAATTCGAGCCTTTTACTTATATGGTTGCTTGGCGCGCTCTGTCGCTCTACCCAGATTCGGAGCTGATTCAGGCGCTTTACATCCGTTTTTTGGTCAGAGTGCCTAGGAGCTTGCTTGAATATACAAGGTGGTATGAAGATATTTATAGAACAGATATCGTAATCCCCAGAATGTTAGAGATGTTACACCTCCAATACATCGTGGATGACGAGGAGGCAAGCCGTACCATCTTTAACGGATTAGAAAAGCGTATTGCACGGATGCGCTCCGCCGAGTCGGCTTTGACGGACAATCCACTATCCAAGAACGAAATCTTAAAGGACAATCCAGAAGAGCCCAAGTATATCCCTGTGCCACAACTGGGTGTTCATGTGAGGGATGTCTTTACTCCCGAGGTTGTATGGTTGATGTGTAACATTGCCTTCCTGTATACAGATCTTGTGCCGCGCGTCCCAGATTACGACTTTTACGGTAGCGAGCTTGCAGAACGCATCCGCGGCGACCTTCGGAAGGCGCAAAAGCGATAATAGTGCATTGAAAAGCTTCCATCGCTGATCTCAGATAGGGTGTATTATTCCCAGAAGATAGAGAGTACTTTAAGAAGGACATTTGCTATTAACAACGGGCATCTCTTTAGAGAGGTGTCCGTTTTCAGTTAAGAGTTAAGAATTAAAAGTTAAGAGTTGCGCAAAGCGACTTAAATAGGTTCTAGGTACGAAGTACACGCTGAGCGATTAGAATCTGAGTTTTACTTTGAACTTGGTACTTTGAACCTCGTACTCAAATTGACTAACGGCTAAAAAAAACGATGAACGAA
>CAJPTS010000216.1 GCA_905373625.1 Bacteroidia bacterium | reverse complement strand
TGCGCGGGAGATATGCATTGTACAATACGCAGGGCGTTGTAGTACTTTCTGGCGTATTGAACGATGGAGAAACGGTACTTAATACCACCGAATTGGCATCGGGTCTCTACCTCTTGCATCTCACAGCCGAAAGTGGTGCAACGAAGACGTACAGGGTTGTGAAACAATAAGATATCTCTCGTAGGGGCGAGGCACGCCTCGCCCGTCATTCCACGCCTTGCACGCCCATGATTACACTTTGTCGTTAACCTTGCCGTGGCAAGGTTTTGTATGGGCGAGGCACGCCTCGCCCATACTCTTGCATAAAAAACACCAAACAACACGAATAAACGCACAAAATACGAATGTATTTCCCTAATTACTAAGCATTTATAAAACTCTAGGTAAAAATACTGTTTTAGTTAACGTTTTTTTTGCAGTCATTTGTGTCGCATAAAATATAAACAGAGAGACAATGAAAAGGATAATAATACTTCTTGCAACTCTCCTTGCCGCATTGTGGCTAGCGAATGCGAGTTATGCAGAGAGCAAACCCTTTATTACAAAGTGGAAAGGCGAAGCAGGAAAAGCATTGAAGATCCCGATCTTCGGAAAAAATTACAAGCTCGTGATTAAGAAGGCTTCGGACAATACCGAGCTAAAAAGAGAGCACTCACTTACACTTGCTAAGGAAGGCCTCTTCTATATCTATACGCCCACCGAGGATGGCGATCTTCTGGTAGAAGCAGGCCCTGAAGGTGTTGAGCATATATACTTTGATTATTATGGTTCAAAACGTGGCAGCGCAGAGAACTTGCTAACCGTAGAACAGTTTGGTACTGTGGTTTGGAAAAGCATGTCGCAGGCTTTTGCCTATTGCAAGAATATGCAATTTGCTGCTACAGTGGACACTCCCAATTTGGGTAGCGTGACCGAGCTGTATCGCGTATTCCTTGATTGCGCTGCTTTCAACCACGACATCAGTAGTTGGAATGTGAGCAAGGCAACCAACATGGGGGGCATGTTCGGTGGTTGCTCTACTTTCAATCAAGATATCAGTGGCTGGAATGTGAGCAAGGTAACCAACATGGGGGGTATGTTTTGTGAAAGCACAGCTTTCAACCAAGATATTAGCCGCTGGGATGTGAGTAATGTAACCGACATGTCTGAGATGTTCTTGGGTTGTTCTGCTTTCAACCAAGATCTCAGTAGCTGGGATGTGAGCAAGGTGACGGAAATGTATCGCATGTTTGAAGATTGTCCTGCTTTCAACCAGAATTTGGGTTCGTGGAAACTTAAAAACTGCAAGAATTTAGGACTAGACAATTGCGGTATGAGCATAGAGAACTACTCCAAAAGTCTAATAGGCTGGGCAGCGCAAGCAGACATAAATAAGAATATCTTACTTAATGCCGACAACCTCCAATTCAATGAAACAGCCAAGAGCGCCCGTACAAAACTCATGAAGGATAAGCACTGGATAATACTGGGTGACGTGAGTGAAGGCGGAAGAGCGTACGACCTCAGGATAGGGGGGGTACAATTAAGTTCGGACAATTTTACATCCTTTCAACAGGCATTAACAGAGGCCGGGGTTTTGAAGAAAGGAAAAGTAAGTGTAACACTCGAAGGCGAAAAGCTTATACTGAAACTTGAAAATGCGGAGCTTACAGCACCGTCTGAAAGCTTTCCTACCCGTATGCTTGAAAGCAGCAGTGATAACGAGATAACCCTCCAATTGCACGGCGTTTGTACTATTACACAATTGTCGAATAGCGGGGCAGCAATATATGCAAATAATGGGCTAATTGTAGGGCACAACGTAAACGATAAGTTGTTGGTGAAAGGCGGAGATGTTTATTTCAGCAAAGCCATTCGCAATTGTACATTAGACGTTGAGAAAGCATTCGAACCTTATTGGCTTAACCGCGATCTTGAAATAGACAACGCTATTGTGAAAGCAAAAACGATTCAGTCTGTACGTCTTACCCTAAAAGACTGCTCGGTACTCCAACCCGAAGGTGCTCGCTACGATAACAATAAAGGCAAAGTGGTAGATAAGGATGGGAATACGGCAGTAGACGTGCTAATAGGTCCTGGTGGCGGCGGTGCAGTAATAGGTATAACTCTTTCGCAGCATGAGCTCCCTTTGGTAAAAGGGACGACAGCCACCCTCACCGCCACGGTAATACCCACCGATGCCCACAACAAAAACTTCTCGTGGAAGTCTGACAATGAGGCTATTGCAAAGGTAGAAAATGGACTGGTAACCGCTGTAAGTAAAGGCGAGACCATAATTCGTGTAACCACAGAGGATGGAAATAAAACCGACGAATGTAAAGTAATAGTAAGCGAAGAGAATCCGATTGTGCCAGTAACAGGTATAGAAATCTCGACTACGAACTTGCCTCTCAAACAAGGCACTTCGCATACGCTTGTTGCAAGCGTAAAACCTGATAATGCTACAAACAAGGCAGTGACGTGGAGCTCTGATAACGATGCTGTTGCTACGGTATCTGACGCAGGATTGGTTGAAGCCAAAACGGTGGGTACTGCGAATATTAAAGTCACTACGCAAGATGGTAGTTTCGAAAAAACTTGTTTAGTAACAGTAACTGCCGATGATGTACCACTTACAGGCTTGAAGGTATCTCCCGCAGAAACACACATAAAGGTGGGGCAAGCAGGCACGCTGAACGTGCGTTACGAACCTGCTACCGCAACACACAAGGAGGTAACGTGGGTGACGAGCGATGCTGCGATTGTTACTGTAGATCAGGATGGTAACATCAAGGGGGTTGCAGTAGGCGAGGCGATTATCACGGTAAAGAGCAAACAAGACGAAACGATAAAAGGAACGTGCAGGGTAATTGTTGATCCCGCCACAGGTGTAGAAGACGTAGTATTTGCTAATGTAGTTGTATCGCCCAATCCGTTTGAAACTCAATTACGCATTTCAAACGGTGATGTGCGCGGGAGATATGCATTGTACAATACGCAGGGCGTAGAGGTCGCTTTTGGGGGCTTAGAAGGCGCAGAAACGCGCATTAACACCGCATCGTTCCCCGCAGGTATGTATCTGTTACGTCTCACGGCAGAGAATGGAGCAACGAAAACCTTTACTGTGGTAAAAAGGTAATCGTGAAGTAAAATTTGTAGTAAACAACGGGTATTTCCTTTGGGAGATGCCCGTTGTTTTTTGCGTATGCCTGTCGTTGTGAAACACACGAAAATAATCACCTCGCGTTTTATTGATGCATCATAATATCCGTAAAATCGTTATAAATCAATTCGTTCGTAGCTTCCTCCAGCGCTGCCAGTCGTTCTCTGTAGGGGGGGCCGCAACGCCCAGTTCGTAAAGGTGTGTGTATTCGCAGGGCGTAGCAGGCAACGCCCCTACAGAAAACATTATTTCGTCT
>CAJPTS010000215.1 GCA_905373625.1 Bacteroidia bacterium | reverse complement strand
AGAGAGGGTGTTATATATACAAGAAGAACTCAATAATCGTCCCCGAAAAATGCTCAACTACTTAACGCCTAAAGAATATGCATTAGCTAACTTTGGCATTGAAATTTGATGTTTAACAGGACGGTTGCATTTGTGACTTGAATCCAGCCTCTTAACTTTTAACTCTTAACTCTTAACTGACGCCGTTGGCGTGCCTCGTTCCTGCAAAAAAGTCTTTTTCACTTAAACGAAAAGTGATAAGCTTTGCAAAAAAATATTTTGATAGAGTCTAAATAATATGTCTTGTTTTCTTGTCTAATCTCCAATGTGTTAACTGTGGGAGGGTATGGTATATTTATTGTACGTGCTATTTTATATGCACAGTTTGCGTTACATAGATTTGTCGTAGAAAATAAAAACACTACCTTTGCATATCAAAATTATTTAGACAGTGTCATAATAAAGGAAGTGAATCATGAATGCTACCGAATTCCGTACACAACTCCTCGAGCAAGAAACGCATTTGTTACGTTATGCACGCAGTCTTACTACGAACACTGAAGACGCTAATGATTTATTGCAGGAGACGTTTCTCCGTGCCCTGCTTTTTCAATCATCGTACCAAGAAGGAACGAACCTCCGTGCATGGGTGTTTACCATTATGCGTCACACGTTTATAAATCATTATCGGCGCAATGCGCGCAAAAACACAGCGTTTGATAGTACAGACAATCAGGTATTGCTCAATAACCGCCCCAGCGATGCCAAAACAGATGAGCTCACGAATTACGACGAGATGAACGAAGCCGTCGAACAACTCAGCGACGACTTCCGCATCCCCTTCCAAATGCATACGCAGGGCTATAAATATCGCGAGATTGCAGACAAGCTCGATCTTTGTATCGGGACGGTGAAAAGCCGGATCTTCTTCTCGCGTCAGAAATTACAACAACAGTTAGTCGGATACGCAGACTAACAAACTGTCGCAACATAGTTGCAATAACAAGAAATTGACTGCAAAATTTGGGAATTGGTATAATCTTTGCTTTCTTTGTAGAGTAGTTCTTAATAAGACAGACAAAGAGGTATACCATGGAACACCAAGATCACCGCGTTGAGGTTGACCAAATTCACCTCGATCGCGAAGCGTTGGAGGCTCATAAGCACGACGGGCATTGTTGTGACCATAGCCATGCTCATGACGAGCATCAGCACGGAGCTGGACATCACCATCACGGGCACTCGCACAGCCACGCTTATAAAGATATGACGGGGAAGCGCCTATTGCAGACCTCGCTTCTCAATATCATTTTCACATTAGTAGAGATTGTGGGGGGTATCATCTCCAACAGTCTCTCTTTGCTTTCAGATGCGTTACACAATCTGGCAGATTCGTCTGCCATTTTTGTTGCCTACATAGCTCACCTAATTTCGAAGCGTAAGCCCACTGCGCATAAGACATTTGGCTTTCGGCGGTTCGAAATATTAGCTGCCTTCTTAAATTCGGTACTCTTAATTGGAATTTGTCTCTATCTCTTCGTAGAGGCGTATCGTCGCTTTGTAAATCCAGAGCCTATAAAGGGACTGGTTATGCTCATTGTAGCAGTGCTGGGTCTTTTAGCCAATTTGGCGTCAGTCTTTATTTTGCAACGCGATAAGAGTAAAAATCTCAACGTTAAGGCCGCCTACCTTCACCTTATGGGTGATACGCTATCTTCAGTAGCCGTCATAATCGGTGGTATTTTTATATGGCTTTTTGAGATCTACTGGCTCGATCCTGTCATAACCGTTGCAGTAAGTATCTATATAATTTGGCATACATGGCATGTTTTGAAGGAGAGCCTAGATATTCTTATGCAGGGCACGCCGCCTGGGATTGAAATAGAAGATATAAAGACCTTTATGGAAACCGACCCACGTATTCGCAATGTTCACCACATACACCTTTGGCGGCTGGATGATCAGCGCTTGCACTTGGAAGCTCACGTCATTGTAGTAAAGGATATTATGGTGAGTGAAGCGGGCAAATTACGAGACGAATGGGTTGACCGATTGCAGGACAAATTCGGTATTACCCACACCACGCTACAAATAGAATACGATACGTGTACGGATTCGCACACGGACTGCACGAATTGCCTAGACTAGTTAACACCATGGACTTATTTACTCGCGTAGAAGCGCATAGCTTGCCTGCACTTCATTATACAGATCCGCTTGTCTGTTTAGGATCGTGTTTTGCAGATCGGATGGGGCAGCTATTACAGGCGTCTCGTTTCCAAGTAGTCGTAAATCCGCTAGGCGTACTCTTCAATCCGTTAACAATCGCGATCGCCATAGAAAGGACACTAGACCCCGATCCACACATCTCACTAGAATTGCAAGAAGGCAATTGGGTATCGTTAGACTATCATAGTAAGATGGCTGCACCTACAGCAGAAGAGGTCTTTGATAAAATTACTGATACACATACGCAATTACGTAGTGCACTGACGTCTGCTCATTGGCTAGTGCTCACAATGGGTACTGCATGGATCTATCGGTCTCGTTATTCAGGGAAAATTGTAACAAACTGTCATCATTTCCCTGCCTCACATTTTGTGCGGGAGTTGCTCTCGGTGCAAGCAATAGTAGATACTTGGAAAGATCTACTCGCGGAACTGCGTAAGCTAAACCCTGCATTGCGCGTCCTACTAACAGTTAGCCCTGTAAGACATCTGCGCGACGGAATGCTAGACAATTCGGTTAGTAAGAGCACCTTACTGCTTGCTGCAAACCAATTAGTCCAAGAGGTGGCGGAAGTGTATTACTTCCCTGCCTATGAAATAATGCAGGACGAATTGCGAGATTATCGTTTTTACGAGGCTGATATGACGCAGCCAAGTCCCACTGCCCGCCAATATATATGGGAGCGCCTAGGCGAGGTTTGGTTTGCCCCCGAGACACAGGATTTGCTTGCAAAGATTGAGCAGTTGGAGAAAATGAATGCACACATCCCACGTAATACGGCAAGCGAGACCTACAAAACTTTTGTAGAGAATCGTGAGGCGCTGTGCAAAGAGATAGAAGAGGCACTTGCCAAACCTCCTACTCAGGCACGCAGGAAGGGTAAAAAAGCCAAATAGCCTCCTCTTTATCTGTTACCACATCTAAGGTTTTAGCGTTGCGAGTAGCCCCGTGGGTACGCGTGTTTTGTGGCATACCTCCAGAAAAACTTACTACTTTTGTAAAGGGCAGAAATTTTAGTAGGAGGAGTGTATGAATTTCAAGCGCATTTTATTGAAATTAAGCGGCGAAGCATTGGCTGGTACGCAAGGTTTTGGCTTTGATCCGCAAGTGATGAGCGAGTATGCAAAATCTATTGCCGATGCGGTGGAGACCAAGACGCAGATCGCCATCGTCATTGGCGGGGGTAATATCT
>CAJPTS010000214.1 GCA_905373625.1 Bacteroidia bacterium | reverse complement strand
AGTGTGCCCCTAGTAACTTCTTGTTATTTAACCATTTACAAGGGTTTGTGGAAAATTTGAACAAAGACAATCGTCTGCATCATTGGTATTATCCCCGTTCCCAAAACATTTGCACCCTTTCATTTTATTGTGATTGGAAAGCAGTGTATTGTCCCAGTCGCCACCAACTAAATCAACCATTTGCTTCTGCTCTATAAGAGCATCGTGCTGCAAAATTTCTTCGATTTGCATCGTAAATCTTTTTTTGAAAATGATTCCCACCATTTGGACTTAGGATGTGGGAAACTCCTATTTTTTGTAAGCTAGTGATCCATTGGTACGCCCTCCCCGATTAGTTTTGACTAAGTTATAAATAATTCTGATAACTGCCAAGAAATAATCAGTGTATCTGTAAAGTAAGCGGGATTCTACTAGTTAGTTCCCCAGTTCTAATTGGTTTTTCACGAGTTGGTAATAGTGTCCTCGTAACTGCGTTAATTCGTCGTGTGTGCCTACCTCTACAATCCGCCCTGCGGCGAGCACCACGATTTGGTCGGCATCGCAGACAGTAGAAAGACGATGTGCTACCACAACTACCGTCTTACCGCGATAAAATTTGCGTAGACGTTCTGTGATTACTCGCTCATTGTTAGCATCCAACGAATTGGTTGCCTCATCTAAAAATACGAACTGCGGATCTTTGTACACTACACGCGCGATGAGTATTCTTTGCCGTTGCCCTTGGCTAAGAGCTCGTCCATCTTGCCCGATTTTTGTATTATAAGCGAGTGGTAGCGTCTCGATATAGTCAGCTATATTCGCAGTGGCTGCGGCTTTACGTATCCGTTGTAAATCTGGTTCGTCATCTGAGATGGCAATGTTGCGCCCAATTGTGTCAGAGAACAAATACCCTTCCTGCATTACTGCACCACACTGACTGCGCCACCACGCAAGGCTATATTCGGTGAGAGATTTTCCACCAACACGAATAGAGCCCGAATGTGGCTCGTAATAGCCTAGTAATAGCTTTATAAGGGTCGTTTTTCCGCTTCCGCTAGCGCCTACAATTGCCGTTACCTTATTATTCGGAATGGTAAGATGGATGTCGGACAAAATATCTTCTGTACGGTTCTGATCATACTTAAAGAAAAGATGTTCAATATGCAGGTCATACTGCTGTGGAGTGCCAGAGTAGTGAGTCAGTGTTCGGAGTGCATCTTCTTCGTTTGTTTCGCTGTGAATTTCACTCATACGTTCGAGACTGATACTAACATCTTGCCACGAGTATATAAAGTGAATTAGTTGTTCTACGGGACTATTAAGTTGTCCGATGATGTACTGTACCGCAAGCATCATCCCAAGGCTCATACTGCCCTGAATGACGGCTGATGCTGCAAGTACTGTGATCAATATATTCTTTAATTCATTGATAACCGTACTCCCAGCCCCCTCTAGTTGTTGCAGGTTAAGTCTAGCAAGATTCAGCTTAAATAGCTCAGCCTGCACATCTTCCCATTCCCAACGTTTGCGTTGCTCACAGCCTTGTAATTTAATCTCTTGCATCCCTCCGAGTAACTGAAGGGTTACATTGCTATTCGTACCCGCCTGTTCAAAGTATTTGTAGTCTAGCACACGTCGACGTTTCAAGAAAAGTATAATCCAAATAGCATACAGTGTAGTACCAATTGAAAAAACAAAAAAGATCCACCAGTTATACACAAAAAGCACTATACCGAATACGAGAAACGTAAAGAATGAGAATAGAAGTGTAAGACTACTCGAAGTTAGAAATTGTTCTACACGCCTATGGTCTTCTATGCGCTGAAGAAAATCGCCCTGTAGCTTCGTATCGAAAAATCGCATGGGAAGCTTCATTAGCTTGATGAAGAAATCCGAAATAAGCGAAACATTGATGCGCGTTGAGATATGCAAAAGAATTTTCGAGCGAATAAACCCTATGAACGTTCTGCTGAAAAGGAGCATCAGCTCGGCAATGAGTACTAACCATATAAACTTGAGGTCGTGCGTGCCAATTCCAGTATCAACAATTGCCTGCGTAAGAAATGGGAAAATTAGTTGCAAGACGGAACCTAAAAGTAGTCCCAGAATAAGCTGTCCAAAAAAGCGTTTGTATTTTACAAGGTAGCGCCACAGAAAGCCCAATCGGTTGTGTTCTGGCACTACGGCATCTTTACCACTATAGAAGAGTTCTGTAGGTTCAAAGAGAAGCGCAATACCCCGTTCTTTTCCCTGTGTGATGTCGCTAATCCAGTGCTCTGTAAATTGTTCTCGTGTGTATGTAAGAAGCCCTTTGCCAGGGTCTGCCACATAAATAATCCAGTTGCCGTGTCGGTCTTGCCGTATACGGTAGATAACTATAAAGTGGCTTTGCCGCCAGTGTGCTATGCACGGAAGCACACCTTCTTTGCTAAGATCTTCAAACGAAAGGCGTCCTCCGAGGGTATGAAATCCGAGCTGTTCGGCAGCTTTACTAATGCCGAGAAGAGAAACGCCAGCTTTGCCCAGCGCACAATTGGCACGCAGTTGGTCTCGGTTTGGTTTGCGCCCATAGAACTCCGCGATCATAGCGAGACAGCTTGGACCGCATTCCATTGCATCGCGTTGTCGGATAAAAGGAAAGTGTTGTGCCATAATCCTTCCTGTTTTTGATAACGAATGTAACAAAATGATATGGAAATAACGGGCTTAGCAAATGTAATGATCACGTAAACCAGCTTTTCTACAAAAAAATACAACCCCAAAATTTGGTAGTGTCACAAAATAAAATAAATTTGTACCGCTGAGTTGAATAGAGATTCAACGGCAGGTTTTGTGTGACAGAATTAACCAAATAGGAGGTTTAGATATGAGAAAAGTGCTACTATTTGTGCTCTTGGGTATGGTTATTTCGTTGGGTGCGAAAGCGCAAGACCAACCTAAAGTTGATGTACCTGCGCAACAACCTACGTGTGATCCTAATAATAATGTTCTAGCTCACTATTATGATAAGGGAAAAACAAAAGAGAATGTACATTTTTATTTAGAAAACACAAATGCTCGTAAGGTAACTGTTCATTGTTGGGTCGTGTACATGGGAAAGCGTGTATCAAACTGGGAAAAATTCATTATTGAGGCGAAGCAAGAAAAAACGGATATTTATTTGTATCACTGGGCAGGTAAAGAAGCAGATTTTGAAGCGGCTTATCTTTCAGTAGATACTTATGTTGAGTTTTATAGGGAATAATTCAAGGTAAAATTGTTTTTAGACTCTTGGGGCGTTGCAATTTAGCAGCGCCTTTTTTTTGCTTCGTGTGTAACCACAAAAGTTTCTTCAAACCTCTTTATTAGCTCTTTTTACAATCAATGCCCCTCGCACGCCACCTCTCTCACGGGTGACGCATTATAAAATTCTCATGCCAGTGAC
>CAJPTS010000213.1 GCA_905373625.1 Bacteroidia bacterium | reverse complement strand
TACTTCATAAAAACACCCCAAAAGTTTTTTGTCCAACTTTTGGGGTGCAGTTCAAAAAAGGGCGTGCCAAATTTTTATTTTGACACACGCCCTCCTTTATTTCTTGTACGCTGCGTAATCTACCTATTCGCTATTATCTGCGATAGCGCTGCCAACGTATAAACCACCATATACCCCCCATAAATAGCAATAGCAAAAGTGGTAACGTGATATTTAATACCAATAGTTGAAACCTATCTCGAACTAAACGGCGTGCATCTAATAGCTGTGATGCGTATTCGCGTCCACGAAGCAATAATAACTCTTCGTAACCTCCGAGGTATAAAGTTATATTCTCTAACAATTCTTTGTTACCAAAGGTCTGTTGCGTGTACTTGTCAAATCCTAGAGGTAAAATACGCTCACGTCCGTTCTGATAAGATATGTCATTAGCCGCAAGAGTACCATCGCCGAAGATTACGATTCGTGCGCCCGTGCTCTTTGCCCTAAAATCAAATGTTTGTCCTTGTGCAATGGTTCGTAAAGGACGATGTTCAAATACTGACCTGAACTTGCCTTCCAACAGTACGCCTACAGGCACATCTGCGAGCGGCATTGGGCGTCTGGAAAGATCTTCACGAATCTCGCTTAATTCGACCATCCTAGGCGTAGCTACCACGCGTGCATATTTCGACGAGGTTAAGAAAGGCACTTTTAGTATACTGTCATTTGTTTTAGTAAGCTCAAGCGTTACGGGGAAACGGGAGTAAACAAACGGGACATTGCGTGAAAGGAGCGTGTAGGACTGCGGGGTAAGTAACGGATAATAGCTCCACGGGAGGGGGGTAAAACGCGCGCCTTCGCCCACCGCAGCCATGTTAACTGGGACAGGTGCACATTGCGCGTCTTGTAACAAATGCGTTGAAATTCTTACGCCATAACGATAAAGGAGATCGTCTAGATTTAATTCGTTTGCAATGGCAAAAGTGCGTCCGTATTGTTGCAAACTATCTACGCTCGTACAGACGGGATTTATGAATAATAACAGGCGTCCTCCCCGCATAACATACTGATCTAGCACTAACTTTTCTAATTCAGAAAACGGGGTCTTCGGATTTGCTATAACAAGCATTTGGCACGAGTCTAACATACCTACTCGGGATAGTGTATCGAACCTTTGTATTTTGAATCGCCGTGTTAAATCACGTTGCCAGTCCGTAATGTACGGTTGCGAGAGTTCGCCATGCGACGTCGTAAATGCTACAGTCGGCTTATTTTGTTGCAGTAACTGTGCGAGAGCGGAAGTAATTACATACTCTAGGCGTTGTAAGGCAATTGTTATATTTTCGTCATTGTTACGTGTAACATCTCTCCGCATCAAATTGACATACAACGTCTGACCTCGGTAACTAATACAGAGCCCTGGGAATACGATGCGTTCGCTTTGCGTTCCAGCCGCATTTCGCTCGTGCACCGTTAAGGCCTCAATGCCGTGCGCGATCAACTCGCGCTGATAAGCCTGTAAATCTTCTTCGTTATGCGCGACGTCCTGTACGTTTTCATGTACAAACTCAATTTGGTGCTCGCTTCGTACGTCATACTCTTCAAGTAGCTCGGAGAGTCCGTTCCGCAAACGCATAAACTCAATAGGAAGTTCTCCGCCTAAAAAAGTACGGATGTATGCTTTGCCGTCTAACTTATCAAACGTTGTCTCAGATACCTCGCTTAGTGTATAGCGCTTGTCTTCTGTTAAATCAAAACGGGCGTAAAGTACACTCCCGATGTAATTGGCAAGCAGTACTGCTACTAGAACTAGCACAAGAACTCCGCTTCTTCGCAAGTTTGCAACCTTTCTCTTGAACATATTTTTGCCTAAAACGAGCATATTATCGCCTCCGTGCCTTGAGTATTGCTACAGAACAGTATAGAAATACAAAAACGATGGAGAGAAAATATAATACATCTCGTGTATCAATAACACCGCGTCGAATGGAACGGTAGTGCTCTTCGATCCCCAACCAGTTGAGTGCATACTGCACATCGCCTACGAAGAGTAAAGCGAGCTCACTAAATCCGACATAAACCACGACACATATCAGTACTCCTAAGAGAAAAGCAACCAATGAATTGGAAGTGAGGGTGGAAGCAAATAAGCCGATGGCGGCGTAAACAGCTCCGAGAAGGAGGAGACCAAAGTAAGACCCCAACGTGGCACCGACATCTATACTGCTTGCCGCAGCCACATATCGGTTTAGCATGAAAGCAAAAACGAGCGTGGGGATTAGCATTAGGAGTACGAGTACAACACTAGCAAAATATTTACCCAGTACTATACCTGCAATAGATACAGGACGCGAGGCTAAGAGTTCTAATGTTCCCTCGCGTCGTTCTTCTGCAAACATACGCATGGTAACAGCGGGTACAAGAATCAGAAACAGCCACGGACTCATCGTAAATAAGGGGGTCAAGGAAGCTGTATAGGTTTCAAAGACATTACCCCAACCTGGCAGCAGCCAAAGAAAGAGAGCGCTTAAGAGGAGAAATAATCCTCCGCTCATATACCCTGTTAGGGTAGAAAAGAATAGGGTGAGCTCTTTACGAAATATAGCAATCATAAATTGGCAGGTTGGGAAAATAATACACGCATCACAAATAAACGTTACCTTTCCTTCAGTGTAATAAACACACAACAAACTTGTGAATAACGAACTACCTTAGAATCACGGTTTCCATCGCAAGGTACGTAGTGTTTCCTTAAATTCATCTGGAATTCGCTTACTCTCGCAAGCTTTTTGAATAGATTTGTTGTGTACCCAAGGTAATAAACGTCGCTCATTTAGGTAGACAAGTGTGGCAGCAGGTTGCTTTAATAGAGCCTCTGCGAAAAGCCATGCTTGTGCCATTTGAATGTAATACTCGTCACGGGTAACGGAAGCAGCAAGTGAGAGACTCGCGTGGATAAAGAAGTCGTCCAAGAAGTATTGTTTCAAGCATACTAGGGCAAAACGTACGGTATATTCATGTTGAACCCTTAACCACTTTTCACAGTGACAAAATAATTGCTGCCGATTCTTTTCAAACACCCGAAGCGAAAGAGTATCGCACGACGCCCAATCGTTGATATAGGATAATAAGCGTTCTACTTGTTGGAGTGCAGTATCAAAATCAGCAAAACTGTTTAGTAGCTCTCCATGCAAAAGCAATTCCTCCCAATATTTATGTGGCAGTTGCTCTAGGTATTCATCTAATTTGTACGTCTGTATATAGCGTCGAGCTATTTTTCTAACCTCAGGTACGGGTACGCCTAACATCGTTTCTTTATCCACGGTGGGCATCAAGCCTGAAGAGAAATTGCGCAATTTTTCTGAAGCCTTAGCTTTCAAATCTTCATGCACTTGTAATATGGTAAGCTGCTCCGTAATAATAGTCTTTTTATC
>CAJPTS010000212.1 GCA_905373625.1 Bacteroidia bacterium | reverse complement strand
CTGGTTTTGCGTCCTGAGATTAAGGCTGATTTTGCTTTTGCAGATCTTGTTGGTTGTACGCCTATGCAGGTTCAGATAACTAACCAAAGTACAGGTGCAGTGAGCTTCCGCTGGTTTATCGATGGTGAGGAAAGAACGGATCTACAGGCTGATCGTAACCCCACATTCACCCTAAACAACTACAACATAGATGGTACGCCTAGGAAGTTTAAGGTGCGCATGATTGCCATAAATGGAGACTGCGAAGCCCAAATAGAGAAGGAGGTAGAGGTCTACCCTGCTATAGACGCTAAGATTATTTTGAATAAGTATAGCGGCTGTACGCCTCTCACCGTTGAAGCACAAGCGGGAGAACAGAAACCTACGTATACCTATGACTGGACTGCGGTACAAGGTACTGTCGTCTCGCCCACTTCCGAATCTACATCTGCTACATTCACCAATGCAACCGTGAGTCCCGCTATCGTTGTTCCAGGTAAACTAAAGCTAAAAATCTACTTTACAGATGCACCGCAATGCAAAGATGAGGCGGAACGACAAATAGATATTTACCCTGCTGTGTATCCCAGCTTTATAGTACCACCTCCTGGGTGTGCCCCGTACGATGCTAGATTCCAGCTCACTACAAACGTCTTTAATTCGCCTGAAACCGAATATACGTGGAGTGTTGAAGGTAAACAAGTGCTCAAGGTTAAGGAAGCAGCCCCAGCTGCGCCTATAATACGTCTGATAAATAACGATAACTCGTTGACGATTACACCACAAGTTACCTTGCATGTTAAGTCGGCGCATGGCTGCGAAGCATCTGTAACTAATAACGTTACGGTTTATCCCAAACCTAAAGCGCTATTCCAAGCTAGAGGTAAGAGTGAAGGTTGTCCTCCATTTGATGTAGAGTTCTTGAATCAGTCTAAGGGAGTCAATCTAAATTATACCTATGACTTCGGCGATGGATCTTCCATCTCCGTGTCTCACAACGGTCCAATACAGAAACAGTATCTGAACACTTCCAGTTTGAATGTTACGTATAATGTCAATCTCAAAGCCGTATCACAGTATGGGTGCGAAGATCAACAGAGCTCGGTCATTACTGTTTATCCGCCTGCACGTGCCGATTTTGATATCGTACCGAACGACAAAGGATGTAGTCCACTTGCTGTAAAGTTTGAAAATCGTTCCAATCTGCCTATTAGTAAAATTTTTGTTTGGGATTTCGGCGACGGTACAGTGCCACATGAAATGTATGAGCCCGAGCACATATATGAGAATCTCACGGTGAGTGATGCCGTACACACGGTTACTTTACTCGCACGAACTGAGCATGCTTGCGAAGCTACCGCTACAAAGAAAGTAACTGTTTATGCTACACCGAAAGCACGTTTGGCTGTAACACCTATGTTGCAAGTATTCCCCAATGCAACGGTCACGCTTGCTAATAACTCGAACCCAGCGCCCTCCAGCTGGAAATATACGTGGGCTTTCGGTGACGGTCAAAGCTCCTCTATGCGTGATCCTGCGCCACATCAATACTCTCGTTGGGGATTGAAAACGAATGACTTCGCTTATGACATTAAGCTCAAGATTGAGAGTCCGAGGTGTAGTGATGAGACTACAGTAAAGGCTTATATATTGCCTCCGTATCCTGATCCCGCATTTACCGCTTATGCTTACGAAGGCTGTGTACCTTTTAGGCTAACTTTGTTGCGCGATAAAAATCTTATGCACGACGACGAAACTTATCTCTGGGAATTCGGCGACGGACAAACTTCTAACGAAAAAGTTCCTACACATGATTATACGGCAGTTGGTACTTATCACGTTAAGTTAACCGTGACGGGAGATGGTGGAGTCAATTATGCTTTTGCGGTCGTCACTGTCTTGCCAAATCCAAAAGTTAAGTTTACTTTGTACCCTGAACAAGTCATGTTACCAAAAGCTACGATTAAGGGGCAGAATTTAACCGAAGGCGATAATCTTACCTTCTTGTGGGACTTCGGCGATGGTGAGTTCTCTACCGAGAGATCTCCAATACACGACTACGTGACAGCTGGGAAATTTAAGGTAAAGCTTGAGGCTACCAATACTATGCTCGCTGATTGTAAGGCTAGCGATACCCTGAGCGTTATTGTCCGACCAGCGGGACATCTCGAGTTCCCCAACGCTTTCCAACCTAGCGATGCTGGTCCGAATGGGGGCGTCTACGACGAGAATGATAGAGCAAATGAAGTCTTCCATCCTTATGGCGAAGGCGTCTCAGATTATATCTTACGAGTCTATAATCGTTGGGGCGAGTTGATCTTCGAATCTAACGACATTAAGATAGGGTGGGATGGCTATGTTAATGGTCGCATCGCTGATACGGGCGTCTATACATGGCGTGCATTAGGGCATTTCTTTAACGGCGAGGTCTTTGATCTCCGCGGTAATGTAACACTACTGAGAAAGTGATGAAATTTATTAGGTGGATATCGGCAATCGTCTTCATAGCAACTCTTTTTGCTACCGAGCGTTCTCTTGCGCAAGATCCGCAGTTTACACAGTTCTTTGCTAACCCCATTTACATAGCTCCTTCTTATGCTGGGGCGACAGCGGGGCAGCGTATTATACTGAGCTATCGAGACCAATGGTCGGTTATACCTAATACCTATCGTACGATGTCGGCCTCTTACGACGTCAATATTGAGAGTCTGCGAAGCGGAATCGGTGTCTTTGCATTAGGTGATTTGGCGGGTGACGGTCGCCTCGGTACGATCATCGGCGGATTGAATTACTCTTACTCCATTCCGCTAAATAGCACTTTGAATCTCCGACCAGGTATTGGCTTCTTTTTTCGTAATCACTCCATTAATTATGACAGACTTATATGGGGAGATCAGTTAGTTAATACTCCGCGTAGTCCTACCACGATGCAAAGTATCGGGAAGAGTTCGGTCTATGACATTGATATCTCTACCTCTATTTTGCTCCACTCCGCTGCGTGGTGGGTCGGTGCTACATGGGATCATATGTTGCGCCCACGAATATCTTTCTACAGCGAGCAGGCGCGTATTCCTTTTCGCTTCTCGCTTTTCGGCGGTTACAGATTTATCATTCGCAGCCTTTACAGAAAGGGAATTGATCAAAGCTTCTCTCTAGCCGCGAATGCTCGCATTCAGGGTAAATTCTCACAGGCAGAAATTGGAGGATATTGGTATAAGAATCCGCTTATGCTTGGTCTCTGGTATCGTGGGATTCCGCTAGTGAAGGATTATACGGGAAGTGATGCCCTTGCTTTTATGATAGGGGTTCGTTTCTCGCGTGCACAAGTGGTTTATACGTATGACCTCACTGTCTCGAAACTCGGTCCTGGATCTGGCGGATCGCACGAAATATCTTTAACGTATGAAATGCCGCTAATACAGAGAGGTCGGCGTTATAAACC
>CAJPTS010000211.1 GCA_905373625.1 Bacteroidia bacterium | reverse complement strand
TTTATGACAATGAGATCTACCCCAACCTTTTGACCGTAAGCAATAATCTCCTGCGAGTACTCGTCATTCCCCGCAACGGTATATTCGTGGTACGTAATGCCGCGTGCTTCTAAGATATTGACGACCTTGTCACGATTGAGCTCAATCGTTTCTTGCAGATCGCTCTCATTGACTTGCGGCATGACCAGATGTACTTCGCATGCAAAAAGCGGAACAAAAAGATCAAGCCACTCTTGTGTACAGTCGGGCTTGTCTGTAAAATCTACGGGCAGCAGTATTTGTTGGAAGGGCACATCTTCCACTTCCTCTTGTACCAATAGGTAAGCTCCTTTTAGGTTCTTAAATAAGGTACGTGCTAGAGATTTTTTGTAAAGTTCGGGGGTATTGAGGTGTTGCGACCCTATGACCACAAGCGCCGCATCTGCCTTTTCTACCGCCTTAGAGACTTCCGTCAGGAAATCACCCTTTGCGAGCAACCATTCACAATGCACCTCGCCGCTATACTCTTCTACGAGATCAGATAAATCTATACTCCTATCCCCCTCCTCGGGATTCGTAACATGTAGAAGTGTAATCTTGCCACCGCTTGTTCGTGCATACGCCGAAGCATAAGTTAGGGCAGCGTGAACTTTTTCAGAGAAATCTGTTAAAACGAGAACATTGTGTTGTCGCGGAGGGTCGTCGCTAGCGCCATCGGAATGTAAATAAGCGTCTCCTTTGCCAGCAGTAGTATCACCCATTGTCTCCATAATTGCGTATTATGCTTAGTCTTTGGCAAATGTACAATTTTCCGCCAAAATAGCAATTGTGCCAATTAGCTTATAATGACGTAAGTAGGCGTGGGAAGCGCAGCTCTGTTGTCATCGAAAGCTAACAGATATTTTAGAGAATTCGCTTCATAATGCGCTCGTAGATCTACTATAAAAGGCTGTCTTCGCTACTGTGGCAACTGCGAATGTGGGTGGCAAAGACGCCCCTGCCACGTATTACGCTCAAGGAGTAGTTTCTCAAAGCGTCGCAAGATCTCATCATTGCGTATCAACCCCCAGTTGGGGGCTAATAGATATTTTGGGGGCGCTTCCGCACATATGCGCTCAATGGCAATATCGGGACGGAGGTTTTCTACAATCGGAATGAGAAATTCCAAATATTCGTCGAGCGTAAAGAGTTGGAAATCTTCTGGACGGCGCGTCCATTCTTTCTCGAGCTCAGCACCGCGTAGGATTTGTAATTGGTGAAACTTTACGGTTTGAATATCTTGCCTCGAAGCCCAAAGAAGGCTCTCAAGCATCATGGCAGGTGTTTCTCCTTGCAAACCCCAAATAAGATGCAATCCGAGCGGAATTCCTGCCTTCCGCAATATTACAACCGCCTCCTCTGTTGCGAGGGCGCTGTGACCCCTACAAATGCGTTCTAGGGTAATGTCGTGACTGCTCTCTGCCCCCAGTTCTATAAACAAGTAGGTGCGCTGCGCGAGCTCGTGTAAATATTCGACAACCGTATCTGACAAACAGTCGGGACGAGTGGCAATAATTAGCCCCGTAACACCTTCGCACGCCAAAGCTTCTTCAAATAGAGCACGCAGTTTGTCTACGCCCGCATACGTGTTTGTGTAGGCTTGAAAATAGGCGAGATAACGGTTTGCACGGCGGTAGCGATTGGCATGAAACGTTATACCCTCCTGCAATTGCTGTAAAACAGATTTAGCAGGTGTGCAGTAAGAGGGATTGAATGCATTATTATTGCAATATGTACAACCGCCCGCCAGTCGGTTTGCAGTGCGGTGTGGACAGCTCAGTCCTGCATCTACGGTCAACTTCTGTACTCGTTCGCCAAAATGATTTTGGATGTAACGCGTATAAGTATACAACGGTCGGTTGTCGCCCCAAGAAAAAATCTTCTGCTCAGTTTGCATCAGATTTAGAGGGCAATGATACGACACTCCGTACGCCGATTTGCTGCACGTCCCTCGTCAGTATCATTCGTTTGTGCAGGCACACTTTCCCCAAACCCTTTGCGTGTGATGCGAGCAGGCGTAATCCCCTTTTGAATCAAATACTGGGCTACGCTATTGGCACGCCTTTCCGAGAGTTGCTGGTTATAAGAAGCTTCACCCTGATTATCCGTATGTCCCTCTATCTGGATTCGCATGGTTGGGCGGTCAGTCATTATCTTGCACCAACGATCAAGCTCCAAATGAGAGGCGGGAGTGAGCACATCAGAATCCGTATCGAAGAATACATTACGCAGCGTGAGCGTAACCCCCGTTTTCATGGGCATGAGCCCTATTGTCTGTTTGAAAGGAGCGCTGGCACTATGCTGCCCCACGAAATTGAAATGCAAAGAGTGGTCAAAATATCCCTCACGGCTGGCAAAGAGTGCGTACTGTCTTCCCATGGGCAAACAAACGAGGAAGTGCCCCATAATGTCAGATTCGCCGCGCATAACAATCTCGCCTGTAGTCAAATCTATCAGTTGGTAGTAGGCAGCAAGAGGCTTTCCATTCGTGGCATCTTGTACCGTCCCCCGAAGGTAAGAAACGGGATTGGGGCGCAGACTATCGGGCAATGCAAAAGTATATATATCAAGCCCCTGACGCTCGTTGCGCGAAGAGGCGTAATAAGCATTTGCCCCCGTAGCCCCTATCACAAGCCCCATATCTGTTGCGGGAGTATTGATAGGATACCCCAAATTTACAGGTACAGTCCACGTAGAATCGGCTTGTAGATTCGTTTTGAAGAGATCAAAATCGCCCATACCAGGATGCCCATTACTAGCAAAGTAGAGGGTCTTGTTATCGAAATGAATAAAAGGCGACTGCTCCTCCCAAGGGGTATTAACCGTTTCACCGAGATTACGTGCCGTTCCCCATTCCCCCTTTTCGTCTCTACGCGAATACCAGATATCGTATCCCCCATATCCTCCTGGTCTGTTGCTTGTAAAATAGAGCGTACGTCCGTCGGGCGATATACTGGGCTGCTTATTACTTACATTGGGCAGATTGATCCGTGCGGGCAGCTCCACGGGCTTTCCCCATTTGCCGTCTTCGCCCAAATCAGAGTAAAAGATTTTACAAAGCCCATTGCAGAACGTGTAGTACATTCGCTGACCGTCAGCAGATAGTGACTGCGCCCCCTCGTTGTAGATGCTAGCCACGGGCTCGCCAATAACTAGCGCTTCTTGCCAAGTGCTATCTACCGAAGGGCGATGTGACAAGTAAAGGTCTTCTTGCATGGCTTCGCGCCGCCCACGTTCGATGGTAGGTAACAAGCGTGTAACCGAGATTGTCTGTTCATCGGCACTAATAGAGGGGAAATATTCGTCGTAGCGGGTATTCACCGTGCCAGGGAGAGCCTTCGGTGCAATATTTAGGGGATGTTCTATCGCCCAGAGCGAAAATTGACAACTTCTGAAGATCTGCGTGGCGCTAAAAAATGCCT
>CAJPTS010000210.1 GCA_905373625.1 Bacteroidia bacterium | reverse complement strand
TCCCTTCAAAGTACGCTTCCACGGTTCGCAAGAAAAGTGTTTTTCCGAAGCGACGCGGTCGGCACAGCGTGGTTACATAATACCCCCCGTCGACCAGTTCGGCTACGTATTGAGTTTTGTCTACGTATACTGCGCCTCTTTCTCGAATTTCTTCGAAGCTCTGCAACCCTACGGGTAAATATCTCTCACTGTACATGATAATTCCTTTTTGCTTTACGAAAGATAACCAAAGATTTTGTAAATGAGAAACTAGAGATAAAATTAGCGCTTTGCGTGTACTTCGTATCTCGTACTTTGAGTCTGATTAAGTCGCTTTGTACGTAATAAAATTACGCACCGCATACAAATGAGCGTAGCGGGCAACGCCCCCTACAAAGACCATGGGGGGTACTTCTAGCTTTTTACTTGCACTTTGTGCCTACTCTTAACTTGTTCCAAAGGGACACATCGCCACTACGAACGCCACTTTTAACTCTTCCGCTGTTTTTTAGGCTTTTTGCGCGATACAGTAGTTTTTCGCGGCTTATGTATGTTGCGATTCTCGTCATGCGTATCAATGAGGAAGAAGTCTACTAACCGATTCTCTAGATTCGTGCGCGCTACTTGTACATTTACTGTGTCGCCTAAACGGAACTCGCGCCCCGAGTGTGCCCCGCGCAGGCAGAGATCATCGGCATAGTAGAAATACATGTCGTCCTGAATGTCTCGTATGCTGACCAGTCCCTCACACTTCGATTCTGCGAGCTCCACGTAGAAACCGAATTCTGCGACACCCGAAATTACACCCGAAAAAGTAGTTCCTATACGCGCACTGAGATACTCTACTTGCTTGTATTTAATAGATGCACGTTCGGCATCCGTAGCCACTTTTTCTTGCTGTGAGGCTAGTTGACACGCAGAGGCTAGTTGGCTCTCTTGTACGGGCGCTCCCGATGCGAGTACGGTGGTTAGAATGCGGTGTACCATCATATCGGGGTAACGACGGATGGGTGAAGTAAAATGCGTATAATACTCGAAAGCAAGCCCAAAGTGCCCGATGTTCTGCGTGGAATAAATGGCTTTTTCCATCGAACGTATGGCCAATAAGTCTACAAAATGCTCTTCTGCTTTTCCCTTAAAAGCGGTAAGAACTCTTGCCAGCGCTTTACCATCAAAACGCTCGCGATCGCCTTGATAGGGCACTCCGAGCTTGGCGATAATACGCAGGAAGTTATCTAATTTTTCCTCCTTGGGTTTGGCATGTATTCGGTACACAAAAGGGTAATTTTTTTCTCCTTTACGTGCCTGTGCAACAAAGGCAGCCACAGTGCGGTTGGCCAGAAGCATGAACTCCTCTATAAGTTGGTGCGATTCTGTATACGGTACGGGTTCAATACCTACGGGCACACCATTGTTATCGAGTTGAAAACGAACTTCAGTTGTAGAGAAATCTACAGCACCTTGCTGAAAGCGTTCCGTACGAATGTGTTGCGCCAAATGGTTTAGTACACCTATTGCAGTAGCATATGGGCTGCTGCCGCCCTCTATTATGGTTTGTACTTCTTCATATGTAAAACGCTGTTGCGAGCGTATTACACTACGTCCGATCCAGTTGTTCAACACCTTACCCTTAGCATCGATTTCAAAGAGTACAGAGTAGGTAAGTTTGTCTTCGTTAGGACGGAGTGAACAAAGATCGTTACAAAGTTTTTCTGGCAACATGGGCACTGTGCGGTCTACTAAGTAAACAGACGTACCACGCTTTTGCGCTTCAAGATCTATCACGTCGTCCTCTTTCACATAATGAGTCACATCTGCAATGTGCACCCCGATCTCATAGTGACCATTAGGGAGCTCTTGGTAGGAAAGCGCATCGTCAAAATCTTTTGCCGTAGCAGGATCAATAGTAAAGGTACACGTGCCACGGAAGTCGCGTCGTGCTGCTATTTCCTTTGCAGAGATTTTATCGCTGATCTTTTCAGCCGCTTTTGTCACATTCTCGGGATAAGTATAGGGGAGGTCATATTCTGAGAGTATGGCATGCATTTCCACTTCGTTCACGCCACTTTTCCCTAACACTTCCACAATTTCGCCTTCGGGGAAGCGCTCCTCCTCCCAATCTGTTAGACGAACCCGTACCTTCATACCGTCCTGACGGTGACCTCCCACAGGATAGCCCACTACGATGGCTTTGAAAGGAACGCGTGCTGTAGGGATTACTATCCCCGTGCGCCCTTGTATATGCAATGTCCCTATATAAAACTCGCGAGCACGCTTCTCTATGCTAATTATGCGCCCTACAAGTTCATCAGTCCGTTTCCCTTTGTGATATAGTACTCGTACTGTATCGCCCTCAAGGGCGTGTATACCGCGCAGATCTTTACCAACCGTTATATTGTTTCCATTCTCAAGTGTAACACAAGCTTTTCCCGTTTGCATGGGCGAGTACAAGCTGTATATGCCGATCCCCTCTTTGGGTTGCTGTGCTAGCAGATAGCGCCCAAAGGCAATTCGTCTCAGATAGCCCTGATCTGTTAGTTCGCCAAACACTACTTCTAGGAGCTGCTGCACCCCACGATCTTTGATACGGAAATAGTGTGAGAGAAGCCGATTGTTTAACTCCTCGTCGGGATGCTGCATGGTATAATCTAATACCCAAGTCGTGATATCCTGTTTCGAGATTCGGGGGCGACTGTCGCGTCGTGACATGGCTAATGTTTTATGAAGAATCTGCTAGCTCCGTAAGCAAACTTCTTTAAATTACGAGTACAGTATAAGCGAAAAGTTAGAGACAAAAACTACCTTCTAACGGAACAAGTGCGTTAGGTAACTGTGAAATTCTGCGCGGAAGTACTAGAAAATGTATGCGTAGAGAATCCCCCACCCGCTGTTATACTGTGTATACTCCTTGGAGGGCGACAGATTGATAAATCCACGTTCGTAAAAGAGCGAGAGCTGGTGTCCGTAAACACGTAGTCCCCCGTGTACACGCGCCGAGAAGTCAAAACGATTAGCAATATCTTCGGCGAGGTTCATTTTTTCACTCTTTGCAGATCCAGCAGACTTCCAACCTGCTGTGGCATAGGAGAACATGCCTCCTACACCAGCAAACACCCCAGTTTGACCAATAGTAAGCGGGAGATTGACCATTAACGGTACATCGATATAAAGCAACGAGAGTGATTGTGTGGAAAGGGCATTTTTGATTTTTGCACCGCGCAGCGCTAATTGTACTGAGGGCTCAAATTCAAAAGAGAGTGTCGGGATGTCGATAATAGCGCCCAGTCCACCGTGGAATCCGACGATTGAATTCGCACGCAGGTCGCGATTATCGAGACTAAACGACGGGAAGCTCACACCGCCTCGGATAAAAGGGGTTACTTGTGCCTTTACACAAAATATGCACACCACAAATAAAATTGTGAGAATGGTATACTTTTTCATTGTCCACCTATTTTCGTTTTAATTC
>CAJPTS010000209.1 GCA_905373625.1 Bacteroidia bacterium | reverse complement strand
AAGAAAACGTAAAAAACGAACGACGAATAAGCGTAAAATACACGAATTTACGTCTTGCTCCTGTCACT
This sequence comes from Bacteroidia bacterium, assembly GCA_905373625.1. Lineage (GTDB taxonomy): Bacteria > Bacteroidota > Bacteroidia > Bacteroidales > CAJPTX01 > Bacteroides_D. The sequence goes on along the minus strand of CAJPTS010000209.1, from coordinate 3,402 downwards.
ATAAAATGCGTTAAAGCGCATAGAAACGTAGGAATGCCGTAAATAAATTACGATAGAGTTGCGGTTTGATGTTCGGGGCTACAAAATTTGTACTATAATTGCACTGCATAAAGCTGAGTGAAAGAGCATCATGGCAATGGAAAAACAAGTGGGTAAGAAGCGGATTCTTACCAGTTACGACAAACTCTCTGACGAGCTCCTCGAGCTCTTTGCGCAGACCTACTCGCACGGTTACCGTGATGCTGTAGTTCCTGTCACGAAGCCCAGTGGAGAGACTATATACGTAGTACGACTGGAGACAGAGGACGTCTCTTATCTCGTACGTGTAGAGGTCAAGATCGATGCCGCAGGTGACTACGAGGAGGAAGATAACGATTCGTACGAAAGTGAGAATGAACCTATCGAGGCTGCAGATCAGTTTGCGGACGAGAAGGACGACGAGGATAGCGATTTTGACTAGTCAAGGGCATTTTTTTGAAACTTAAAAAGGGATAGGTACAATAAAATACCTGTCCCTTTTTGCTATCGACATCTCCTCTCTTGTGGAAACTATCCTAGTCTTCTTACATAATTAGGGGAACAAGATATTTGGCAATGAGGTATCCGCCTCCTACGAGCCAGCAGAAAAGTATAGCAGCGAGTAAGAATGGCTTAAAACCCGCTTTTCTGAATTTGTCTATACTTGTTTCTGCTCCTAGAGCCGTCATGGCCATTGTAAGGAGAAACGTATCCAAGGTATTGATGCCGCTCACTACGGGGGAGGGGAGTAGGTCTAATGAGTTGAAAGCAATTACTACAAGGAAGAGAATGGCAAACCACGGGATGGTGATTCCTTTGCGCTTGGTGTTTGTTGTTTCCTCGTCCTCCTCTAATGGGCGTCGAGTTGCAAACCAGCTGACCAGAAGTAGTACGGGCACTAACATCATTACGCGGATCATTTTTACGATGATGCCCACGTCTGAGATCTCTTTTCCCATGGCATTCCCTGCCCCCACTACGTGCGCCACCTCGTGCACCGTAGAGCCTGTCATGATGCCCATTTGTTCAAACGTGAGGTCAAACACACCGTTGCGGTAAAGGATAGGGTAAAGAAACATGGAAAGTGTTCCAAAGATCACCACGGTTGAAACCGCTACGGCGGTCTTGTAGGGCTTTGTATTGATAGCACTTTCTGTACCGAGTACTGCAGCTGCGCCACAAATGCCTGCACCAACCGAAGTAAGTAGAGCAATACTTCTGTCTAATTTCAGAAGACGACCGAGACCGATGCCGCCCAAAATAGTCACGCATACCACCACAGCATCTACCAAAATGGCGGGCATGCCTACCGCAGTAACATCTTGGAGCGTTAAGCGGAAACCATAGAAAATGATCCCGATGCGCAGTATCCGCTTAGTACAGAATGTAATACCTGGTATCCACGTCTCGGGAAGGTTGTTGCGGAGGCTGTTGGCGTAAAGCATCCCAAACACTATACCAATGATCATGGGACTGATGGAGAGATGCTTCGCCCATTCCATCTCGCCTACATAAAAGGCGGCGAGCGAGAATAGGACGATGAGCAGTACTCCGTGGAGCATACTACTTCTCTTTTTGTCTAACATACTTTATTACGGTTTTAGTACATATTTCTCAAAAATGCGACACGAAGTTACCATTTTTCCCCGTGCATTATTCTGTTTATGAGCTTTTGTAGTGCCGTTCTTAAACCGCTAGACTGTCAGTGTGTGTCTGTAAATTACACCATGCACGTTACCTTTGCTGTCGGTGCAAATTAGGTATTGGGAGCATGTTTCGTATCCGTTCGTTGCGCGAGTATCGTGCGATGTTAACTTTAGCCCTTCCCCTAGTCGTAGGACAGCTGGGGCAGATAATCTTTTCGTTTGCTGATTCGGCCATGGTGGGGCATTACGGCGTTAACGAGCTTGCCGCAGCCTCTTTCTGTGTTAATCTGTTTAATCTGCCCATTATCTTTTTGATGGGCTATAGCTATGCACTCCTGCCTCCACTTGGGCGTACATTCCATTCCTTGGTTGCGACTGTAGAAGTGGTACGAATCGGGCTATACAATATTCTCACCGTTAGCCTCGGGGTTCTCGTACTTATGTTGCTTCCTCTCGCGTTTTTAGACGCATTTAAGCAACCTCAGGAGCTTTTTGGTCTTATAGTACCATATTATATTCTTATGCTTATTTCTTTGCCTTTTATTGGCATTTTTAGCGCTATAAAGCAGTTTTTTGACTCGCAAGGAAAAACATGGATTGCCATGAGTGTGCTCCTCGTGGGAAATGCGTTAAATATCTTGGGAAATTATCTACTGATTTTCGGCGTGTGGGGCTTTCCTGAACTGGGACTCTTTGGTGCTGGGTTGGCAACACTCGTCTCCCGCATTGTCGGAGTGTTGTTTTTAAGTGTTTTCTATTGGCGTTATTTGCGTAAAACGCGCAGGCAGCGTTACCGTGAGAAAATACGCGGTACTACGCGCCAAATATTGACACGCCGAGAGTTATACCGTAATGGGGGAGGTATGGGGCTACAGATGGGCTTAGAAACGGCCATGTTTAGCATAAGCATCATCTTCGTGGGGTGGATGGGCGAGGTGGCGCTCGCTGCGCACCATGTAGCCGTTACGGTTCAAACTTTAGGTTTTATGACCTATTATGGGTTAGGAGGAGTCATCTCCATTCGTGTCAGTCGGTTCGTAGGGCAAAGACAGCCTAAACGTGCCGTAATTGCTGCCAATGTTGGCTTCCGCTTACTAATGCTTTGTGCGTTTTTCTTAGCGGGTCTGTTGTGGACTTTTCGAACGTTTATTGCAGGTATTTTCTCTACCGCGCCCGAGGTTATAGAATTGGCTAGTTTGCTGCTCGTTGTAGGTATTGCCTACCAACCTGCCGATGCATTACAGGTATGTTATTCGAATGCGTTGAGAGGTGTGGGAGACGCCTTTGGGCTAATGCTTACGGCGTTTATAGCTTATTTTGGTATCGGTTTGCCGCTTTCCTATGTGTTCTGCGTACCCGCGGGGCTCGGAGTACTGGGCGTGTGGCTAGGATACCCTGTAGGGCTTCTAGCAGCGGGGCTTCTTTATGCGTGGAGGTTTTATAGCTCGCAAAAGCACGAGGTGGTGAAGTGCAGCAATTAAAGAGTCTTTTTAGTTAGCATTTACAGATCCTTTGCGTCTGGGCGTAAAGCGAGATTCGGTGTGATTTAGCAACCGCACGATATTCTTTCGGTGTGTTACCAAAAGAAGCAGCGCAACGATGGAAGAAAATACTAACAGTGGCAGCTCTCGTACATCAAAGAGAAAAAAAAGGAACAGTGGGAACGAAATGCCAGCGGTCATAGAACCGAGCGATACATAGCGCGTTACGATGAGTACGATAGCAAACACGCCCAAGG
>CAJPTS010000208.1 GCA_905373625.1 Bacteroidia bacterium | reverse complement strand
AATACGAGGTGGTGACCATAGATCCCGATACTTTCTTTGCAAGCAACGGAAAAAAGGGAATAGCCTCACAAAATCTCATTGGCGAATATATGTACCATCTTGTGCTTCCGCGCGATATGTCTTTTGATAGCGAAGGAGCGCTTTGGATAGCAACGGAAGAGGGCGTCGTGCGTGCCCGAAATCCCGAACAGCTACTCGAAGGGCGTCGCATTACCTTTAATGGTGTTTTTATACACACTCCGCAAGACGGACAAAGTGCTCTGTTTGAAAAAACACGCCTAGATCATCTGAAACTGGATGCAGGTAATCGGCTCTGGATCAATAGTCCTAACAAAGGCATTATGCACGTAGATCCGCAACGGCGCTTATGGTTAGCCGAGCACTTATCCAGCAATTCGCCCCTCCCCTCCAACTGGATTAACGATATGAAGTTCGAGCCCCAGCGCGGGCTGCTCTACATTGCGACGGACAATGGCGCTATTTCGCTCATAACGACGGCAAAAGAAGCCGCAAAAACGTTTAACGACGTACGGATCTATCCCAACCCCGTTCGCCCCGATTTTACGGGGTTACTTACCATTGACGGACTCCTGAATAATAGCTATGTAAAGATTCTCGATTCGGGTGGCGAACTCGTGCGCGAATTACAGAGCAATGGAGGACGCGTAACGTGGGATCTACGAAACGGAGACGGAAAATTAGTGGCAAGTGGTGTTTATTTTGCACTCATTTCGCACGAGGCGACTAAACAGAGTTATGCCACGAAATTCGTGGTGGTTCGCTAGAAATGGAAACAACTGATCTCCTACTACTCTACAAGACAGAATACGGCGAACGAGGCGAGATACTACACACCTACTCGGCAGAGTACGGTTTCCAAGTCCTAAGAAGTTACGAACTTAATACGAGAACCCTCCCTATGGCACGAGGCGAGGTGCACGTTTTAGCGCTCGTAACGGCCTCATACGAACTTCCTCGTCCTCCCTATCCAATGGGGATATTACGGAGTATCGAAAGACTGTACTCGCACCACAAGATCCAATCAGACTTGATTCGGAAGAGCATCTCGCTCTTCATGTGTGAAATACTCGAATATACTCTACGGCGCACCACTGGCGAAGCTGCAATGCTTCAGTTTATTAAGAACTCCCTACACGTTTTGAACGAAGCGCCGAGCGCCGAACTAACCTACTTTATACACCGTTTTTTACTGATGCTGAGCGTGCGGTTAGGCTTCTGTCCGCAAGGCGAATACAGCATAACCACCCCCGTTTTTAATCTACAAACTGGCTGCTTCCAATCCGCCCCGATGTTATATACCGAACTAATTTTGTCTGACAAATATGCCGCAGTACTCTCCGCGTTGCTCAAAGATGAAAAGATCGGGCGCGAAACCTTAGATCGCAATGAGCGGAATCTCCTACTTGCTGCGCAAATACGTTATTTGGAAATTCATACAGAGCTAAAACTCACCATTAAGTCCCTACCGATCCTCCAACAAATATTACATAGCTAAACAAATACTCTCATAAAATTTAAGTAACCGAGCCGCCCAAGACCAGCAGTACAATAAGAAATACATGCTTAATAATCTGTTTGTTGCATATTCGGAACGAATTCTTTCAGTTTTGAAACAATCATATCTACACACTCTTCTAATTTTACGACACAGAGGAACTGTATGTATGGACAAATCTATTCTTAAAACATTAGGAGAAGAAAAATGAAAGGGAAACTACAAACCTTGGGGTGGCTAATGGCACTCATCGCGTGTACAGCGTTATGGGCATCACCAGTTAGCGCCAAAGAGAAGGAATATAACCTCTGGATTGCTGGTGTACAGATTAGTGGTAATTATAAAATAGATGATCTAGCCCCACTCCTCCCAGCTGGCACTGTAAAAGTGGAAAAGGATGGGAAGTTCGCCTTACAAGCAGACGGTAGTGGCGTCGGCTTTACCTTAACTATGAAAGGGGTAACTATTGTTGCTCCAGAGGGAAAAGATGCTATTCTTGTGGGCGAGCCGATGATTCTTAACGCAAGAGGAACGAATTCTATAACGAGTTCCTTGCACTCTATTAAGTCGACAAAAGGGATAATTCGTATAGAGGACAACGGTATATTGAAACTCAAAGGAAAGCTTGGGCTAGCTCCCGATGGGCTGCGTATTGGTGGTGGGAATAGCAACGACAAAGTTCGTGTAGAATTAGAAGTAGACGCTCCTGCAGCAGTGGTGTCAGTAGCTCCAGACGTTAAACCCAGCTTCGCTTGTGAAGGCGAATTCATCGCTAAGGCTACAGAGCGTGTATTTGAAGATATAACAATAGCTCCTGAGACCTATTTTGAGAAACCGTTATGGACGAAAAATGAGAATGGGCGTTTATTGGATCACAATGGAAAAGAGGTAAATGAAGTCGTGTGTCACCCCCTCTTTACAATGGGAAGTATCGGCGGATATACTATCACAAATGCTAACATGCGTTCCATTAACCAACTCCCCTGCATTAAACAAGGAGAAGTAATTTTCGATTCTGAGCTTGCATCACAAACAATCTCCATTTGTCTTAAAGATGCTATCCTTACTGCAGGCATTAACGCGGACACTTATCTAGCAATAAATGTAGTGGGTAACAATCGTATAGAAGACAACAATACTACAGAATCTTTAATCTCTGCGCCTGGGGAAATACAAATAACTGGGAATGGCTCACTAGAACTGAATGCGGCTAAAGCCTCGACTCTTTCTGCTCTAGAAATTAGCGTAAAACACACCCATCTAGTGCTCAACGCAGGAGGCAAGTATGCAATAGAGGCAGAGAATAAATTGGTTATAAAAGATGGCGCCAAAGTGGAGGCAACTGGTACTGAAGAAGCAATACACACAAAAGAAATACAATTAAAGAATACGAAATTTGAAAACCCAAAGTTCAAACCCGATAGCGATAAACAGACGATAGTGGATGAGTCTAACAATCCCGTAAAAACACTAACTATTCTCCCCACTTCAGATACGAAATACTACAATCTCGCGATCGTTAATGACAAGCTAATTACGTCTCAAACATTAAAGGGAGAAGAGGCAGGGAAGTACAAATACGAATACAAGCCAGCGGAAAAGCTACTCATGCTCTCTGGAAAGTTTAAAGCAGAAGGAGCGGTTGTTCTAATGAATAAGATCCCAGGGCTGAAAGTTATTTTCGAAGACGAGACTGTACTTGAGGGAAGTGTTGCGCTCTATGCAGAGACCCAATTCGCCACGGCAAAGAATACTACAGTAACCATAAAACATATTTCTCAAGACGAGCCAAGTGTAATGGTTACTGGAGGACAACTAACCATTACAGGAGCGAAGTATAAAATTACGAATTCAATAGTCTCTCATATGCAGACGGTTTGTTTTGTTAAGGCAGAGGTAGAAATATCTGGCGCTAACGGTCCTGCTGTAGTGGCGCACGACATAAAATTCGTTCAGGATAAAATTA
>CAJPTS010000207.1 GCA_905373625.1 Bacteroidia bacterium | reverse complement strand
TGGTGGTCGCGTCCTAATACAACAGGAGCACTGAGTTTACCCGAACGTACTGCTTCGTTGAAACGACGTGCTATTTCGATTCGTCCTTCCGAATCAGCATACAATATGCGCGCCTGCGAGCCCACAACGAGTTTATTGGCAGCCGCTTCGCGAATCCAGTGTATGTTATCTTGTAGTTGGTGTTGTATTTCTTCGGGTGCGTGTTTTAGAATTTCCTCTTGGGCTTCTAGGGCAATTTGGTCAGTAATTGCTAAATCCTCGGGCTTGGCAGAAGTACATACCCAACGGAAGGGACCGAAACCATAATCAAAGAACTGTGGTCCCATGATGTCTTGCACGTATGATGGGTATTTGAAGCCCGACTTGTCCGCATTCATTACATCTGCTCCTGCACGGCTTGCTTCGAGGAGGAAGGCATTCCCGTAATCAAAGAAGTACATGCCACGCTCTGCCAGTGTATTGATGGCTTTGGCTTGACGGCGTAAGGATTCGTATACTTTTTCCTTAAACTTCTCGGGCTCTGCTGCCATCATCTTGTTCGCTTCCTCAAAACTCATACCCGCAGGATAATATCCGCCCGCAAATGGGTTGTGGAGCGATGTTTGGTCACTACCGAGGTCAACCTTTATGTTCTCCTTCTCGAGTCGTTCCCAGAGGTCTACAATGTTGCCTTGGTAAGCAATAGACACCACTTCCTTATCCGTCATGGCTTTGCGTACACGCGGCATGAGCAGATCTAACGAGTCAAATACTTCGTCTACCCATCCCTGTTCGTGGCGTTTCTTTGTTGCCATGGGGTTTACTTCTGCTGTGATGCTTACAACCCCTGATATTTTACCAGCTTTGGGCTGAGCCCCAGACATTCCACCTAAGCCCGACGATACGAAGAGCATCCCCCGCAAATCTTTTGCCTCTTGGGGTTTACGCTTACGCCCAGCGTTGAGAACCGTAATGGTAGTCCCATGCACTATGCCTTGTGGTCCGATGTACATGTACGACCCTGCGGTCATCTGCCCGTATTGTGTGACGCCCAGCGCATTGAAACGTTCCCAATCGTCCTGTTTTGAGTAGTTAGGTATCATCATTCCATTGGTAACCACCACGCGAGGCGCATCTTTGTGCGACGGGTATAGCCCCATAGGATGCCCAGAGTACATGACAAGCGTTTGCTCGTCGGTCATATTAGCCAAATACTGCATGGTGAGGAGGTACTGCGCCCAGTTCTGGAATACGGCGCCATTTCCTCCATAGGTAATGAGCTCGTGCGGATGCTGAGCTACGGCAGGATCTAGGTTATTCTGTATCATGTGCATAATAGCCGCAGCCTGCTTGCACTTGGCAGGATACTCTTCCAGGGGACGCGCATACATCTCGTACGTGGGACGAAAACGATACATGTAGATGCGCCCGTAGGTCTTTAACTCTTCCAGAAATTCAGGAGCAAGCGTAGCGTGTAACGAGCTCGGGAAATAACGTAGCGCATTGCGCAGTGCTAACTTTTTCTCCTTGGGCGTGAGGATATCTTTGCGCTTCGGAGCGTGACTGACGCTCTTATCTAGTGGGCGTGCTGGCGGCAAGGTGGCTGGTATGCCTTGCAAAATCGCCGCGCGAAACTCTTCGTTTGTCATAATCCGAATAGATTTTGTTTACTAATATTGCAAAGATACCGTTTTTAGCAAAGATCGTGACATGTGTTACGGAGCAGTTTATGTACTCCGTGGAGCGCAAGATACAGATTTGAACAAAATAGGTTATTTTTAGCCTTGAAACAAGCAAAGTGGGAATGCGTAGCGTGAAAGAGATCCTTGCCCCTGTGGAGAGTGATCTGCGAGATTTTAAGCGGTACTATGAGCGGCTACAGGAAGCGCCTTCGCGCTCAGTAAATTATGTGCTACGTTATCTTTTACGTCAGAGTGGTAAGCAGTTGCGTCCTGCGCTTGTTTACCTCGCGGCACGCACCGTAGGGCAGGTTACAGAAATGACACGTGTGGCTGCAGCCATGGTAGAGCTAGTCCACAACGCCTCACTGATACATGACGATGTGGTCGACCAAGCCGATCTGCGACGAGGACTGCCAGCCGTTTATAAGATCTGGAAGACTAAAGCCGCTGTTTTGGCGGGTGATTACATGCTGGCGCAGGGATTAAAACTGGCGGTAGAAACGGGGCACTATGTATTGTTGGAATATCTGAATCATGCAGTGCAGGAAATGAGTATGGGCGAGCTCGAACAGCTCCGTCGTGCCCGTAAATCGCGCCTCGATATCGAGGGCTATTTTCACATAATTCGTGGTAAAACCGCTGAGCTTCTAGCGGTCTGTACTGCCACTGGAGCTCTCTCTGCGGGAGCTGATAAGGATACGGTGGAGCTATTTAGACAGTTCGGTATTCAACTAGGAATAGCGTTTCAGATTCGTGATGACATCTTGGACTATACGCCGTCGTCTCTCTTTGGGAAACGATCAGGAAATGACCTTAAGGAGGGTAAGCTGACGCTACCTTTCCTCTACGCATTAGACTCTGTGGGAGCTTCCGAGCGCGAGGAACGATTGTTTTCAGTGCGGTGGGCTAAGAAGAAAGCTTTTATGCGTGAGGAGCTTATCCGTTGGGTTCGTGAAACGGGTGCACTTGAAAAGGCAGAGCAGAAAGTGGTAGAAATAACTGAGCAGGCAAAGCATATACTTGAGCCTATCCCAGATTCTGAAGCGAAGCAAGCATTATTTGAATTGGCAGATTATTTAGTGGCTAGAAAAAAATAGAATTCGGCGAGAGTCCCCAATTTTAATCAGACGGAGTAACGAAATGTTTATATCAGAACTAATATTTATTGGTCTGTTGGCGCTAGGCGGCATAATGGGCTTTCGGAAAGGGCTCATTGCGCAGGTCTCCATGTTTTTAGCCTTGCTGTTAGGTATATGGGCTGCAATTCATTTTTCCGAATTTACGGGACGTTATCTCTCGGCGTGGTTTAATCTTCATGGCGATAATGCTTTCCTTGCATCGTTCGTCGTAACGTTTGCTGCTGTAGTCTTGCTGGTTTATTTCGTCGGTAAATTCGCTTCGCGTCTCCTGAAAGTCATGTTCTTGGGCTGGGTAGATAAGCTGGCGGGGCTTTTATTGGGAATCTTAAAAATGGCGCTATTGCTTAGTGTCGTCTTGGTAATATTCCATCGGACGGGCGTGAGCGAAAAGTTGTTCTCTGAAGAACAGCGCTCGGCCATTTTTTATCGCAATCTAGAAAAATTCGCCCCCACGATATACCCGAGTTTGCGCGATCTGGGATACGAGATGCGACAGCAGCTAGATATAGAAGAATAACTCCCTATAAAATCTTTCACGATGTTAATCGAGTTACGTGGCATGACTTTTCATGCCCACCATGGGTGCTATACAGAAGAAAAGATTACTGGCAATATTTTTGAAGTGGACTTGAGATTACGTCCCGCTCGTACAGCTGCGCCTGAAACCGACAAGATTGAAGACGCGTTGAATTATCAGGATGCATACAATATTGTTG
>CAJPTS010000206.1 GCA_905373625.1 Bacteroidia bacterium | reverse complement strand
CTTAATGAGGTGGTCGTAGCGCGTTCAGATATTAAGAATGCAATAGATTTCTTCATCCCGTTTGATTCGCAAAAAGCCCTGCCAGTCGAATTACGCATCAAGGGTGATAAGATGATGCTCACGTTGACAAAAACAAAATCGGTAGCGCTAGTGAATAAGGAAATACGTTGTGTATTCCCCGGAAATGAAGAACATCGGATCGCTTTCCAGATGAGTGCTCTGAAGAATGCTTTTGATCATTTTAGCTCGCAGGATGTCTATATCTTCTTCCCCGATAGCAGCGATGCCTCTGCCTTGTTAAGACCTGCTTCTGAAATCGACGAGAACGTTGAGTTCTGGCAGCTTATCACCACTACAGATCTTTCCTTAGACGAGTAAAAGATGTCTTCTGTTGAAATAAATTGGAAGCCGAGCACGATACCCAGTGCGAAATTCTCTGTTCTGGAACTCCGACGCCCGTTGTTATTCTTTGATTTAGAGACTACTGGGATTGACGTTGTTACATCGCGCATTGTACAGATTGCTCTCCTGCAAGTCTTTGAAGATGGTTCTTCCCGCGAGTGGGACTCTTTGGTAAACCCTACCGTTCCCATACCCCCTGCAACTACGGCGGTACATGGCATAACGGATGAAATGGTAAAAGATGCGCCCACATTCCAAGAACTCACTCCATTGTTAGCACCAATTTTTCTGGAGTCGGATTTAGGTGGATATAATTCCACACGTTTTGATGTCCCGATGCTCTTAGAAGAGTTCGCACGCGTAGGATATAAAATAAATTTGGATGAGCACGTCCTCCTAGATGCGCATCTGATCTTTACACAGAAGGAACCGCGTACGCTTACAGCTGCCTATCGCTATTACTGTCAGAGTGAATTAGAAAATGCTCATTCTGCAATGGCTGATACGCGTGCAGCTGCCGAGGTACTCGTGGCTCAATTGCAGAAGTATGATGATTTGCCCTCTGACATCCGGGAACTATTGCAACAATGGGCAACGCATTTTAGACTTTTCTAATCGGTTAGCATATAACGAAAATAACGAGGTCATTTTCAATTTCGGGAAGTATAAAGGACAAGTGGTGCGCGAGGTCTTCAAACAAAATGACGGGTATTATGGTTGGATTATGCAAGCCGATTTCTCTGTACAGGTGAAGGAGATCGTCTCAAAGATCTACAAAGAGTTGCGTAAAGGGTGAGTATAGCCTACTGATAGTAACGAACCAGTTATCTTTCCCTTGGTTTATGGGTGGGTAACTGGTTCTTTTTTTGAGTGGTTGGCAAAATGAAAATTGTGCGCGTATTACCTTCTGGAAGAGTGGTTCTTTGTTCAGACACTGCTCGTGTTAACAGAGGTGAGGTCTATTTTTTTGAGCAAGAGTATAATTATAAAATTATGCCTTGTGTATACTTTCATATAGCGGCAAACTCCCGCAGATTCTCTCCGCAAGAAACCCCCCGTCTTATAGATAAATTCGGCTTTGCTTATCATATAGAAAATGCCTCACTGGCAGAAAGAGGTGCTACAGATGCAAGGGTATATAGCACAGATCGTAGTATAATAGCAGGGGCTCAGTTTATCTTTTCAGAAGAAACGTGGCATAATATTTGGGGGTATACGTTTGAATTCGATGCAACAACAGTGCAGGTCTCTCAACTAGATCTCACCGCTTGTTATTCGGCGCTCCGCACTGTTATACCTTGGTTAACATTGAACAGAGGCGATTGGTTTCTTCTCAGCTTGCTAGAGGCTTCCGTTCGCCTGTCTTTTCCTTCGCGCGTTAGACTACTCGCAAATGACAATTTAGTTCTTGACGAATTGATACGTTCGTAATTTACCTAACTGTTATAATAAATACCATGCCCGTTAAATTGCCACACGAACCAGAGGTTTTGCTCCCTGCGGCAGAGTCGCATTTATTCTCCTGTATATTACGTGAGGTCTTACCGCTAGATCTGTTACAAAAACCTTTCAAGAAATTGCGACAAGAGCTTCCTGTATCCGAAAATGCCATAGAAAACACCCTCGCTCTTGCCCTTCAGTACGGGTTTTTACGACAAGATTCGTCAGGTTATTACCATTACCCTAATCTGACGTTTGCTACTCTTTTGCAGCAGTTACAAGCTTGTTTTGAAGAGAAATGGCAGCGTCCCCCCATTGCTAACAGCGCCTTTGAAGTCTTTACGAATGACTTTTTTCAAGCCTCGTTATATCACGTACAGTGCATAATGCACATAGCACAGCGTCGGGAGCGGCGGATGCTGAGCAGTAAACTTGCACGTATAGAATTCATACGCCTTCTTAGTCGTATTTGGTTAACTGTTTTTGAACTTTTCCCGACCATAGAGCCTACGAGTCTCCCTCTACTCCAAGTCTATTTCTTGTTGCGAGACGGTAATTTCCAATTTGAATTATCCTACTTAACGGAGCAACTCCGCCTCACGCCTTTTACGCTTCAATTGTTACCATTATTTGGTAATGATCCTGACGCCTCCGATGTCAACTTCCCTTTTGACCTCATGACCTTTGCGCATACAGTAGGGCTTAATGCTGCCGATACTTCGATGTTTTGGACGGCAATATTAGACCTAATGGCTTTCTTAGCAACATCAGACCCACGTGTAAAAGCGCGTTTTGACCTACTGCACGATGATTTCTTGCACACCGCTTCGCTTCTTTTTCTCCCCATTAAAAGCGATGAAATGTTAGCCTCGCTCTCCGCAGATCTTTACATCAATGATGCTGAGTTGCAGACAGACGAGGCATCGCCTCTCGAAGAAATTGCCGTCTTGCGAAAAGAGCTCACGCAACAAATTGAGAATAGCGACCCTAAGAGTATGAAGGCGTTACATTTTGATTCGCTTTTTGTCTTTATCGGTCAACCTGGGCGTGGGCAGAGAGACGCGGCACGAATTTTACGTCACCAATTTGCGCAGATCGAACTCTGGCCATTTCAACAAGGATATTATGAATGGGATATACAAAAGCGGTTGAATTATCCTATCGACGATCTCGAACAACTATTACAACACTATGAGAAGGGGTGCATATACTTTCATAACTTCCCCCCTCTATTTCCATCGTCGCGTAAGGACGATAAAAAATTGGTGGCATTCTTAAATATTCTAAAGGCACACTTGCGTAATCGGATGTTTATTTTCGATTTCGTATCGGTTGCACAAGCCCTACATTATCTTCCAGAGCTGGAGAATACGCAAGTTTTTGTGGTGCGCTTTAAGCCCTACACAGCCTCTCATCTCCAGCATCATTTTCGTCAGCTCGCCGTCTTGTCTGAAATCGATGTCAGCTCTGAGGCTTATCCTTGTTTACGAGATCTGTACGAAAAAGCAAAACCCTTTTTTGATAAAGGGGTTTATCCAGATCAGTTTGTCTACCAGTTGTTTGCAGAATCCTTGCGCAATATGTCGCTTCGTATTAAAGAGGGCTTTTTACGTAATGGTGCATTGCTAAATTCGGAGATCGTCCCTGCTGATTTGTTACAGGCATTCCATCTCTTGCTTCACCTGTAGAG
>CAJPTS010000205.1 GCA_905373625.1 Bacteroidia bacterium | reverse complement strand
CACTGTACGTTGTACTTGCCAAAGTGACCAAATGAGGCGTTAAAGCAAACAACGTAATGCCTATTAGCCAAGTTAAAGGGGCTATTCGGTTACGAAAGGTAATGGCCAAGAGCCACACTGCGGCAAAAGTAAAAAGAACTGATAGGAACTTTAGTGGCACAAGTGCAATACCCCCGATGAGCGCTATGAGCGGACTCAGGAGTATCGAGTACAGCGATCCGTGCCATGCAGGGAAGGCTATGCCGTTCCAAAAATCTTGAGCTGCGAGCACATACCACGAGTCATCCCCCCCTATACTAACCTTTGGGTCAAAAGTTAGCCCTACGAACAATGCACTTGTCACTAATACTAGTGCAAGCAGAATGCGCCAGTGTTTGTTGATTACAGCGGCGATTCTATCGTCAAGCGACGGCGTAGCGGGGGCGACTACTTTAGGCATCACACTTGCTTACTGCACTAATAAACGGGTTTTCGTCAGAGCCGTCGTGTAAATCAATGTCTCCGTAGATGTCCTCGTAGCGCTCTATATTGTCACTGAGGGCACGTAAAAGCCGTTTCACGTGGTCGGGCGTCATCACTATACGGCTCACGACTTTTGCATTGGGAAGCCCAGGCATAACGCGCGCAAAGTCCAAAACAAACTCCGAACTGGAGTGCGAAATAACCACCAAGTTGGAATATACGCCCAAGAATTGGTCTTCTGCAATGTCAATAGAGAAGTTGTTCTCGTCCTTTTTACTATTTACTTTAGCCATTTTATTTGCGATTTTGTGTATACAAAAGTAACAAGTTTTGAAGGAGAGAATTGCCCCGCGATACATTTAGCCTCCTAAACACACACGAGATAAATGACTGATGTGCGAAATCTCAGGCGCGTGGCGTTAACTGTGATAATAGTTCAGACGAATGCATAAATTATTTTTACCTCTCTTGGTAATTGTAGGGAGTCTCTTCGTTTTTCCGTCTCAGGCCCAGACGCTGCACTTATTGGAACAACGCGCTCAGGGCAATACTGAGACGAACTTTCCCCAACCGCAACTGCTACCGCAGAGCGCCGTGGCATGGAGCATCCCGATAGGACTTATAGCAACGGGGACTGTACTACTTAATCGTCTCGGTTGGTTTGACCTAAACCTTAGTGTTCGCGACCATTTACAGTATCGCAAATATCGAGCACGCTACGTAGATGACGCTCTACAGTTTGCCCCCATGGCTGGCGCTATTGGTCTAGATCTGTATGAAGCTGGTCAGCACAAGAACTGGCGACCATTTTTGGAGAGCACGAGTAGCATAGCACTCATGGTAGTACTTGTGCACAGCATAAAATTCCTGCACATAGAACTACGCCCCGACAATAGTACATGGAACAGTTTCCCCTCTGGGCACACGGCAACAGCATTTGTAGGCGCAGAACTACTGCGGCAAAAGCTCCCCGCCAACTATTGGTACATAGGCGCAATAGGTTACGCTGCAGCGGCTACGACAGCCTATCTCCGCATTTACCATAATCGGCATTGGTTAGGCGATACATTAGCAGGGGCAGGCATAGGTATCCTCTCTGCATGGGTGGGCACGACCCTGACACGAATGTATTTCCAGAAAAATAGTTTCAACTAATGCTGGACGTTGCCAGACGAACTTATGCTCTCCAGATGAATCAGATGTTGTCTTTCTGAAAAACAAACGCCCTATTATACCACAAAAAAAGGTGCCGCAACACTACATTGCGACACCTTTTGATATTCTGAGACAGTTCTATTAACGAGGAATTTGTGCACCTACACCCTTCACTGCGCCGAAGCACTTAATTGAGCTTTCAATAGGGTAACGATTCATAAACATCGAGACTTTCGACTGGATAGTACCCACTTGGTTCATCCCCATCGCCGAACGGAACTGGTTCACGCTGCTATTCGGGTCGTGATTTACTGTTTCCGAATAGGTGGCATTGATGAAACCATTGAGATACGCCTGATCCAAAGCACTTTTCAAGCCTTGCACATCTTTCAATTCGCGGTTACCACTAGCCGAGGTGAGAAGATCTACATCGTCAAACGCTTCAGCATTTACTTGCAAGAACATACCGCCTGCACTAGGAAGATTAAGGTCGCCCGCCTTATTCATAAAGAATGCGTTCCTGTCTGCACTCACTTTTTCTCCCCAGCGCCACCCCGTGGAGTAACCTAAATCTATAGCACCGTTGTAGGTCAAACCTATCACGTTGTCATGAATATTGAGATTTACGCCCGACTGCGTACGAATACCATAGCCCATGTCTTCAAAAGCTTTAGTACGTGTCCAAACGAAGAGGATCGTATTGTTGCAGATTTCTATAGGCGCACACTTCCCATTCGTACGTCCCCAAATCTGGATGGCAGCGTAACGAATAGCGGTAAATACGTTGTTCTCAATTTTCACAGGACTAGCATTTTCTACCGAGCACATTATGGCATAGTTCGTCATGTTATTAAACACGCAGTTACGAACCGTAAGACTACCTCTTACGATACCATTGATGGCTGGCTTTTCCGTCTGCTTCTGGTCAGGAACCATGATGCCCGAGAGAAGCCCTTTTACTTCGCTGGTCGAAACATCTTTATAGTTGTTCGCTTCACCACGGTCAAACATAAATCCGTCGATAACCACATTCCCCGCCGTAATTTTATCTTCGAGCGCTATAAGCGCTTTAGAGCCAGCCGTACCGTTATGCTTACGCTCAGTGTAGATAGTGGTGCGGTTTTTCAGAACATCGCGCGAGCCGAAGTCGTTAGAATATCCCCCGTACATTTCCACGGGCTTAGAAAGACCGATATAGCCCACGTCGAGTTTCCCTGTGTAATTACCTGCCGTGAGATAGATCTTGTCTCCCGATGCAGCCATATCAATGGCTTTTTGCAGATCCTTGAGAGGTGAGGCTTTTGAACCGTCATTACGGTTGTTCCCCGCAGAAGCGGAAACATACCAATCTTTTGCCAAGCTGGCACTAACAAAAGCAAAAGCTAGCACCGCTAATAAGAATAGCTTTTTCATCTCATCGAATTTTTATGTTTAACAACATACAAAAATACGCACTATGTACTTACGTACACTCAGTAATTATACGTATAAAACCGTACAATGAGGGTATTGAACAATTACTCGATACTTTCCTATTCTCGTTTAGAGTGCTTTTTTTGCACTTTATGGAGTCAATTTTGTACTAAAACCCCTTTATCAGACCTCCTTTGGGAGGTTATTTCGTCACTTTTATACCTCTTTTGCCCCATTTCGACACAATAGGGCACAATTAGAGCGAAACGCTTGTGTCCGTCCCGCAAGTACTACATCTACGATGGTAGATGCCTTTTCGCCACGTGCTTTCATTTCGCCTATTTTTATTCAGATTTATAGCGCTAAGTTAATATAAATCACTGAATTAGACAAATTTTACCGTGCAATAGCCTCATAGATATGCAGAATGCACATTGTTAGTGGTTATGCCAAATCATATTCATGCAATATTCGCGATAGATTTGAAGAATGTGCCAACGGCACATT
>CAJPTS010000204.1 GCA_905373625.1 Bacteroidia bacterium | reverse complement strand
GCGAAAGCGTTTAATTACTCTTTGGGCGAGTGGGATCTTTCCCATCTGCAAGCAGAAGTGGGAAATGTAGAAATTACTCTGGCGGGCTGCGGTATGGGAGTCGCAAACTATGATCGTACCATTAGTGGATGGTATAAAAATGCTGAAAGAAACGGTATAAAAAATGTACATGTGGAAGCTAAACCACTTCGTTATCGTGATGCGAAAGCTGATCTCGAAAACTTAATGACCACCACAACGTGGAATTGGAAATTTAACGATGATGGCTACTCGCCCAATTTGCTCCTCATTGTAGAACCCTTGAAGGTAAGAGTAAAGAAGGAGGGGCAAAAGGTCATCTCGTATCGAGTAGAAGGACCGTCTCAAGATCCCAGCGTAAAGTGTATTCCTGAAGGGATAATCTCCTATAAGAAAGATAAAGCCAATAAGACGTTAACCGTAACGGGGGTAAAACCAGGGTTGACGCATATTCGTATGCAGGTAGCGAACGATACGGATCGTGCCTACGACGACTGCGACGTACTTTGTTATGTAGCCATCAGTGATTTTGAGTTCGCACAGCCCGAATATCGCCTTGCGATTAACGATAAGTTGGATCTGAAGAAAGAGCTTAGTATCTTACCAAAAGATGCCTCCTATCCTGATGCCGTGAAATTCACGTCAAAAGATACGCAGAAGGCTATAGTAGATGAAAAGACGGGCGTAGTCACGGGGCTTGAAGAAGGCGAAGTAGAAATCGAGGTTGAATCTACAGATGGCGATGACCCAAATGAGGTGGTACGCAAGACGATTAAGATCACCGTACACCGTGTTGAGGTTGAAAGTGTAGCGATAATACCCTCCCCAAGTGTTTGGCTCGGTGTGGGACGTAGTACTGAACTGCAGGTTGAATTCACTCCCGCCAATACAACTGATAAAAATTACACATTGAAGCTCAGTAACACGGCGGTCTTACAACTCGAAGGTAACAGAGTAAAGGGGCTCAAACCTGGAGTATGTGTAGTAACGGTAACCACCACACGTGGAAATAAGTCGGCTACCACAACGGTAATAGTTGTAGAAAACTATGTACCAGTTTCAAATGTTGTGCTTGACAAAACAGAAATTGAGATACCAGTACGCGCCTCGAGGACGCTCGCTTATACCATTCAGCCTGCAAAGGCGTCAAATAAAGTGGTGTTCTGGACGAGTAGTGATCCTGAGATAGCTACTGTAAGTAAGGACGGAGTTGTCACTGGACTCAAAGAAGGTGTAACAGAAGTTACAGTACAGAGTGCCGAGAATGAGGATGCACGTGCTGCTTGCACAGTAAAAGTCTTCTTCAAAGAAGTTGCTGCTATTACGCTTCTTGACAAAGACTCGAAAATCTCGGTAGCTGCGGGTGCTAAATCTACCGCCCTACGTTACAAAATAGAACCCGAGGACGCTTCAGACCTCAGCGTAGAATGGTCGTCTTCTAACGAAGACGTGGTACGCGTAAATAGCCGTACGGGAGAATTAGAAGGTGTAGCAGAAGGCGGTCCTGTTACCATTAAGGTAAAAGCTCTAGGGGCTCGCACTCAGGACATCGAAGATTCGCATACTGATGTGTGGTGCATACGTCTAATACCTACTGAAAAGTTGGAGCTCCCTGTTACCAAGACTGCCTACATAGGCGATGAGTTTGAGAACTTCTTGCCCACGTTCACGCCTACGGATGCTACAGACCGACGTCTGCAATGGCATATAGAGAGAACCGAAATCGCCACCTATGATGAAACTACCAATAAGCTAACAGCTACGGGCGTAGGTGAAACGAAAATTACCGTGTCGCTCGTTTCTAACCCTGATATTAAGGCTGAGTGTACGCTACATGTACTCCCGCACATCTATGCTACAAGCGTTGCATTAGATCCGACCGCGATTACCGTGGGCATAGACCAAATGTATGTTCTGAGTGTACTCCCAGAGCCCGAAAATGCTACACGCGTAGACATTGTATGGACGGTTGAAAATAATGACGACGCCATCGCATTTGAAGAAAGTTTAGGCATAATTAAAGGTGTTAAAGTCGGTACGGCAACCATCTCGGTCGCGTTGAAATCTGACCCAGAGAAGAAGGCAACGTGTGTTGTAACGGTAGTAGACCCCGTTGTTACCACAGGGTTTAGCTTTGATATAGATCCTGCCGTATACGAAATCAATTATGGCGATAAGCTCGATCTGCGTAGCAAAGTGGTCTTTGAACCTTCGAACGCTACAGATAGATACCTGGAGTGGACTTCTGCAGATGAAGACGTCGTATCTGTAATTAACGGCGTGGTAAAGGGGCTACAGGCTAATGAAACGGGTATAGAAATAACAGCTAAGCTGCACTCTAACCCAACGCTTACCAAGACGTGTGTGGTTAAGGTAAAGGCGCCTGTTGTTCCTTATGAAATTCGCCTTAACACGAATGAGCTTAAGCTCCACGTAGATGACGTACGAACCCTCACGGTGAAAGAGTTTAAGCCAGAGACTTCTACAGATCGCGCTGTTAAGTGGAGCACAAGCGATGCTACTAAGGTAGACGTAGACAATAATGGTAAGATTATTGCTAAGGCTGTAGGACGCGCATTTATAACCGTAGCATTGCAATCTGATCCGACCGTGAGCGATATCTGTATGGTGGAAGTAGTAGATCAGAACTCCAATAAGCTGGTTACCTCTTTCCAAGTAGAAGACATCGAGGTTACCGAAGGACGTACAGGAGATCTGAAGGTGACTTACACGCCCGATGAGGCTACAGACCGTCGTCTCTTCTTTGAAGGTGTTGATGGCGATTCATTCTCTATCATAGACGGTGTAGTACGCGGCTTCAAACCTTGCGAACCTGTAGAAGTTACGGCATACTTGGTAAGTGACCCTGCTATTACGGCTAAGTTCAAGGTAACGGTGAAACCGTTAGTACCTGTGACAAATATTAAGATCAATCACGATAGCATTATTCTCTATGTGCTTAACGAAGCATACCTACGCCCAGTGACCGACCCCGTGGGAGCTGACCTCACTGGCATTAAGTGGACTTCTGAAGATCCGACCATCTGTACCGTAACTGACGGAATCGTGTACGGCGTAGCCCCTGGTACTACAAATGTGAAAGTTACACTTAACGGTAAGGATGCTGTATGTAAAGTCATTGTAAAACCACAGAGCCAAAGCGGTACAGATGATCCAGGAGCTGGAGTAGAAGAAGATCGCTTACGCGCTCTCCGCGTATATCCGAACCCATTTGCCGATGTACTTTACTTCTCCAATGACGAGCTACAGGTGGAACGTTTTGAACTTCTTGACGCTATGGGACGTGTAGTACGTAGTGCTAGCGTATCTGAAGTAGAGGTGATGATTGAAACACGCGATTTAACGCCGGGCTTCTATCTCTTACGCCTCTATTCTTCTTCGGCTGTGGATACGCGCAAACTAGTAAAACGTTAATCAGTTCGTGTGTAGAGCGTGCACCATGCGTCGCGCTTTAACATAGGCAGAGCGCTCTGGGGTAATCTCAGGGCGCTTTTTCTTTTCCTGAAAACATTATTTGTT
>CAJPTS010000203.1 GCA_905373625.1 Bacteroidia bacterium | reverse complement strand
TCTATCTTCCCCCATTGGAGTTCAATCTTATTGGGCTTGTGAAAGATGAAAAAGATAATACGCCTTTGCGTAAAGCTAAAGTTCGTTTAGTAGGTAGCGATGGTAGTATTCAGAACAGCGAGACGAATGACGAAGGACGCTTTAAGTTTATTCTCAAGCCCAACACAGATTACGTGGCGATTACTTCAGATAAAGGTTATTTGAATGGTAAGCTAAAAACCTCTACGAAGGGGCGTACCGTGAGTGAAGATCTCACAATAGAATTGACCATGAATTCTGTAGCAAAGCCCATTGTGCTTCCAAATATCTTTTATGATTTTAATAACTGGGAGTTACGCCCCGAATCAGTTGCTTCGCTTAACAATATGATTGATATTCTGAATGATAACCCAACCATTGTTGTGGAACTCGGAGCGCATACAGATGCGCGCGGATCTAAAGAATATAATCTGGAGCTATCGCAAAAGCGTGCGCAAGCAGTGGTTAACTATCTGATAGAGAATGGTATTCCTGCTGAGCGTCTTCGTGCAAAAGGTTACGCACAAACCGAACCTGTGGTGGTCTCCGAAAATCTGCATGCGCTTTATGATTTCCTCCCTGCGGGTCAGCTTCTTGACGAAGCATTTATTGAAACACTCACAGACGAACAAAAGGAGATTGCATGGCAAACTAATCGTCGTACCCAATTCCGCGTTCTAAGTAACGACTACGTGGGAAAATAGATTTAAGACAAACGTGTGCTATTTCTTATTCTCAAACCTGCATAGTACATAATTGATGTCTTTGCTGAACTACAGCCTTTGTTTACTTTTCTTCCTACTAATCGGTTCGTTAAGTGGGTATGCGCAGAAGTTTTATCAGTGCGAGGAAAACGAGACCCCCGACTTGAAAGTCTGGGCAGCCGAGAAGCCTAAAGGTGCTGATTTTAATGCCTATTTTGTCTACGACTCTACCGAGCTCAGAGGGATAGGCACGATACTTCAAGTGCCTACACGCGAGGAAGCTGATTTTTCTTTACAGTTTGTGGATGAGAAGAAGGACGCTGACTTTTCACTTTGGATAGTGGAAACGCCTGACGAGGCTGGGTGGAAGAATGAGGACAAATCTCATCTCTTTGATAAGTTTCTGAATAACCAGAATAAAAAATGAGTATTAATCGCTCAGATAAGTATCTGCAACGCGGTGTTTCTGCTACCAAAGAAGATGTTCATGCCGCAATAGCTAAGCTCTCGCAGGGACTCTTTCCACGAGCCTTTTGCAAAGTTTTACCAGATATCTTGACAGGCGATCCGCATTCCTGCGTTGTAATGCATGCCGATGGGGCGGGTACAAAGTCTAGTTTGGCGTACGCCTATTGGCGCGAGACAGGAAATCTCTCTGTTTGGCATGGGATTGCCCAAGATGCAGTAGTTATGAATCTGGACGACTTACTTTGCGTGGGGATTACTGACAATATTATGCTATCTTCCACCATCGGTCGTAATAAACGTCTTATTCCAGGCGAAGTGATCAGTGCAATAATTGAAGGCACTGAAGCATTCTGCCAAAAAATGCGTGCGCTCGGTGTTAATATAGTGCTTACGGGGGGCGAAACGGCAGACGTAGGCGACTTGGTTCGTACGGTAATAGTAGATAGCACGGTAACAGCAGTAACGCGGCGGGATAACATTATCACAAATGAAGGCATAAAGGCGGGCGATGTAGTAGTGGGTTTGTGTTCATACGGTCAAGCTACCTACGAGACGGAGTACAATGGAGGAATGGGGAGCAATGGTCTCACCTCGGCACGTCACGATGTGTTTTCTAAACAGGTAGGAGAGAAGTACCCCGAGACTTATGACAATGCACTCGCCCCGACTCTAACATACTTAGGGCATGTAGGATTGACGGACTCCATTGCAGGTTCGCCTCTCGATGCTGGGCGGCTCGTACTTAGTCCTACACGTACGTATGCGCCTATCATTCGCGATATTTTACAGGAGCTTGGTCACAAGCGTGTGCATGGTCTTATTCATTGCTCTGGGGGCGCACAAACAAAAGTTTTACGCTTTGTGGATCAGCTACGCGTAGTGAAAGACAATATGTTTCCCGTTCCTATACTTTTTGAGCTGATACAAAAAGAATCTGCTACAGACTGGTCTGAGATGTATCAGGTTTTCAATATGGGACACCGTATGGAGGTGTATGTTGACGAAAAAGACGCTGCTCAGGTTATCGCTTGTGCTCGGAAGTACCAAGTGGATGCTCGAATTATAGGGCATTGTGAGCCGTCGTCAGCCCCCTTCTCGCAAGTGGTCATTCGTTCAGAATACGGCGAATTCTTGTACGAGAATATTTAGTTCTTCTAGCTTCGAACTTTACCAGTAAGAGGGGGCGTCAAATTTCTATTTTGACGTACCCTCATTTGTATTTGCATCTATATTATATTTGCAAATAGAATAGAACAGACTCTAAGTAATCGGAGTCGTTTTTTATACGTACTGGCATGTTCGATCCTTGTGAAATTCGTTTGGAGTTCCCGATTCTTGAGCGGCGCATCCACAATCGCAGACTTGTTTATTTTGATAATGCAGCTACGACGCAAAAGCCCGCTTGTCTTCTGGGTACGATGCAAGAAGCGTATAGTCATTACAATGCTAACATACATCGCGGAGTTCATACACTCAGCCAAGAGTCTACAGAACGCTATGAGGCGGCACGAAAGACCGTAGCTAGTTATCTAAATGCTCCTGATCCGCGTAGTGTAATTTTTACATCGGGTGCAACGGGGGCAATAAATCTAGCGGCTTTCTGTTTGGCAGAATCTTTTCTCAAGGAAGGGGATGCTATTCTGGTCTCGGAGATGGAGCACCACTCTAACTTAGTATCGTGGCAGCTGGTTGCAGAGCGTCATAAGTTACGTATCATAAAGTGGCCAATAAACGAAGCGGCGCAGCTAGAATTAAATGAGCTGCCTGCATTGCTAAAACAGAATGTGAGGATCGTGGCAGTTACGCACGTTTCTAATGTGACGGGGATTGTTAACCCCATTGCCGAAATAGCGAAAACTGTACATGAGCACAATGCATTACTTTTTGTTGACGGTGCGCAAGGAATTAAACACTACCCTATTGATGTACAGGCTCTTGGCGCTGATTTTTATGCATTCTCGGCACACAAAATTTATGGACCGCTAGGCGTGGGCGT
Organism: Bacteroidia bacterium; assembly: GCA_905373625.1. Taxonomy (GTDB): domain Bacteria; phylum Bacteroidota; class Bacteroidia; order Bacteroidales; family CAJPTX01; genus Bacteroides_D. The sequence continues at coordinate 401 of CAJPTS010000203.1, read as the reverse complement.
GCTTTGGGGTCGCTTTGAGATAATGAACACATTCTGCCCTTGGCAAGGAGGCGGTGAGATGGTGGGGCGCGTCTCGTTTGAAAAGACAACTTATGCCGAACTACCTTTTCGTTTAGAAGCGGGCACGCCTTCGTATGTAAGTGCCATTGGGCTAGCGACGGCATTAGCTTTTTATCGGACACTGAATGAGGAGTATGGGCAAGATATTGCTGCGCACGAAGCGGAATTATTGCATACCGCATATGAGGCAGTAAAGGGCTTAGGCGGAATATGCTATGGTTATACGCCCACCAACAGTGCCATACTTTCGTTCAATTTTCCGCACGTACATCACTTTGATTTGGGTACACTTCTTGACCAAATGGGCATCGCCGTTCGTACTGGCACGCATTGTGCTGAGC
>CAJPTS010000202.1 GCA_905373625.1 Bacteroidia bacterium | reverse complement strand
CTTAGTACCTAGTACCTCGTACCTGATGAAGCTTTGAACCTCGTACTTAGTACCTGATGAAGCTTCGTACTTTGTACCTAAGGAAGGCTGCTTACTTCGTACTTAGTACCTAAATTGTACCTCGCACCTAAAAAATTGCCCTTTGCAAGAACTCTGTAGATACACTTTTTCAGACACTACTAGGTTGCTCACGCCTTCTCGGCTACTGTGAGTAGTACCGTTCCCCCACTAAGTGGTTTTGTTTCTACCATTCGTAAGCCAGCGGCACAGATAGCACTTGGGAGGGGTGATTCGCGCGCATAACGCTCCATAGAGGAGGGTAGATACCTGTAAGCCTTAAATGAGCCCGAAATGAGCCCGCCAAATAAGGGCAAGAGTATGCGGAGGTAAAATTTATACAAAAGTGCAAAGAACCCCCGTTTGGGCATGGAAAATTCTAGAACTATTAACCGCCCCTTCTCCTCCAGAACGCGTGCTACTTCGTTCATAGCTTGCGGGATATTTTGAAAATTGCGGACACCAAACCCAATCATTACACATTGAAACGTTGCCTCGGGAAAGGGCAGGGCTTCAGCGGCGCACTGTACAAACTCCGTCTGTTTATCTCCGTAACGCTTTGTGATTTTTTTCTTTCCACGCTCAAGCATCTCGGTCGAAAGATCGGCACAGACGAGTTTCGTAGGTTTGTAACGCTTTAGGAGTGTAAGACTCATGTCGCCTGTTCCCGCAGCAAGATCGAGTACGGTTTGTGGAGCGGGCGTCATAACCTGCCGTATCGCTGCGCGCCTCCAGCGATAATCAAGACCGAGGCTGAGAATATGATTGAGCACGTCGTACTGGTGCGCAATGGTATCAAACATTGCACTAATCTCTTCGTGCTGTGTGGATGAGCTCAATGGTACAAGTCTTTAGGGTAAAAGAAAGGGACTGTATTATTTCGTAATGTCATAACACAATCCCAAGCTAAGATGAAATATGAAAAGTAAAAAGATACGTACTACAGTATCGTGCCGAGGGGAATGACTCTCTACTATTTCAGTTTGGAAAGCCTCTCCTCGAGAGCCGTATCGTATGTGTGTTTATAGTCTGGAATAAAGCCATAAGATACGTCGTCAACACGAATTTCTGAACGTGTAACGTGTCCGAGCAAGAACATCGGCACTTCGCTCTCTATCATAAAATCGACGAAACGTTCTTCGCATGCTTCTGATACGGAGACAACAACCCTACTTTGCGATTCGCCAAAGAGAAAAGCATCTAAGCGCACCTCGGCATCAGACGTGATATCAAAGCCCAAGTCGTTCGGCATGGCACACTCCACGAGGGTGGTAAAGAGTCCACCTGTAGAGACATCGTGCGCAGATTCTATGAGACGTTCAGTTATCAGACGCTCCAGCAAGTGCTGTAATTTTACCTCTTCCTCAATATCAAAGTGGGGAGCACTCGAATTATTTATCCCGTGAACAGAGACAAGGTATTCGGAGCTGGAAATGTCGTTGTGGGAGTTCCCCAATAGATAAATCATATGCCCCTTCTTGGCAAAAGCGAGTGGCGTCCGACGCTTGATGTCATCCAAGAGTCCGAGCATACCAATTACGGGCGTAGGGGAGACCGCCTCGTCTCTTTCTCCGATGGTAGACTGATTGTAAAAACTCACATTACCGCCAGTTACAGGCGTTTCCAATCGTTTACAAGCTGTTGCAATACCTTCGATGGCACGTACAAACTGCCAATAGACTTCTGGATTGTACGGGTTACCGAAATTCAAGCAGTTGGTAATAGCAATAGGTGTACCGCCCGAGCAAACCACATTGCGAGCCGCTTCCGCAACGGCGATCATCGCCCCAACGTACGGGTCTGCCTTTACATAGCGGGGATTACAATCTACCGAGAGGGCAAGACACTTCTTGCTGTTACGTATAGCTACAATGCCCGCATCGCTCGGGATATTGATGCTCAGGTTATAGTCCCCCACCATGCGGTCGTACTGCTCGTACACCCATCGTTTGGAGGCAATATTCGGTAAGCCTATCATGCGCTTGGCAACGGCAATAATATCCTCAGGTTCTGCCACCTGATCAATGGAGAACTTCTGGTACTCTTTGTAGTAAGCTGGCTCTTTATACTCTCGGTCGTATTGGGGTGCGCCACCGCCCAGCACCAAAGACTCTGCGGGTACACTTGCCACGAGCGTGCCTCCGTATGTGAATTCCAGATTTGGCGTATCTACTACCACGCCTATCTGCACACAGGGCACGTCCCACTTGTCAAAGATGGCTTTTACCTCAGCCTCGCGTCCCTTCTTTACGACGACGAGCATCCGCTCCTGCGACTCTGAGAGGAGTATTTCATGCGCCAGCATCCCATCTTGGCGCTTAGGTACGAGGTCTAGATTTATCTTCATACCACAGCTCCCCTTGGCAGACATCTCCGAGCTGGAACAAATAATTCCCGCCGCCCCCATGTCTTGCATACCGATGAGCGTATCGGTTTGTGCTAGCTCCAACGTAGCTTCTAGTAGAAGCTTCTCTGCAAACGGATCGCCTACCTGTATAGATGGGATATCTTTTGCCGAGTCTTCGGTGATATTCGCACTAGCAAATGTACTGCCATGAATGCCATCTTTCCCCGTAGCCGACCCGACTATAAATACAGGGTTACCTGCCCCCTTGGCAATGGCCGAAATAACCCGATCATGCTTTACCAACCCCACGGACATGGCATTTACTAAGGGGTTCGTCTCGTAAGACGGATCAAATACAACTTCTCCGCCTGCTACTGCAACACCGAAGGAGTTGCCATAGTCCCCGATGCCACGTACAACGCCGTCTAACAACCACTGTGTACGTTTATTCTCTAGGTTTCCAAAGTGCAGAGAGTTGAGCTGTGCGACGGGGCGTGCTCCCATGGTAAAGATGTCGCGATTGATACCTCCTACCCCCGTAGCAGCGCCTTGGTAGGGCTCTACAGCACAGGGATGATTGTGCGATTCTATTTTGAAGACACATGCAAGCCCATCGCCAACATCTACTAGCCCAGCGTTCTCTTCGCCCGCTTCTACCAAAAGATGTTTGCCTGTCCGTGGTAATTTTTTTATCCACTTGATGGAATTTTTATAGGAGGCATGTTCACTCCACATCACCGAGTAGATACTCAGCTCGGTGTAGTTGGGTTCGCGTCCTAAAATTTTGACGATTTGTTTGTATTCGTCAGGCAAAATGCCCAGTTCCTTGAGCGTTTGCTCCAATTTCTCGTCTGCCATCTCTTCGCACATCTTCTATTGTGCAAAGATAGTTACGATTTCAAATTAGTTGTCCGTAACACCGTCTATCATTGCGCCAAAAACGCCCTAAGAGGACTAAGCAACTCCACTTTACGCAAACAACCAACTCTCTGATTCAAATGACGATAGAAATATTAAAGAAGATAAGGGCGATAAAATAGAATGAATAACCTCCGAAAGCATAGTCTCGCCAGAAAGTACACCTAAGGCGATTGACCTCATTGTAGCTTTCAGAAAATAAAAAAAGCTCTCACGCGGAGAGCCTCTGTGGCGGAGAAAGAGGGATTCGAACCCCCGGTACGTTGC
>CAJPTS010000201.1 GCA_905373625.1 Bacteroidia bacterium | reverse complement strand
GAAGTATGAAGAGAATATAGAGCACGCCGTATCGCGTAGCGAGCTGTTATTGCGTCGATATTTTATTGGGTTGATCTTGGAGAGCTTTATCATCACCATTCTAACGGTGGTAGGCATGATTTTGCTCGGCTTTACACTGAATACGGCGCTGGTAATAGGTATCATCGCAGGCATACTGAACGTAATTCCTTACATCGGCGCGATAATTTCGTTGGGGCTAGCCATACTCATTTCGTTAGCACTGGCGTCGGCAGGGACTGCACCGATGGAATTGGGACAACTCATTTTGCTCATCGTGATCATTTTTGTAGCGGTACGTTTCATAGATAATTTCTTCTTGCAGCCCTATATCTATTCGAGCAGCGCGCAAGCACACCCATTGGAGATCTTTATTGTACTTCTCATGGCAAGCCAACTGGCGGGGATGCTCGGCATGTTCTTGGCCATACCCGTGTACACGATAGCACGAGTGGTAGGCAAGGAGTTTTTTAGCAATTTCCACCTAGTACAAAGGCTTACAAAAAATATCTAATTTTGCGAATAACGAATATTTGTAACGTTATTCTAAGGCAGAAGGCTTTGAGAATAGATGAAACTGTTGCGACGATGAAATTAAGACTTGGCGTAAAACTCCTACTCCTCACCGCGTTTCTACTCCTCACGACGGGGGTCTTTTCTTCGGCAATGGGTCAAACGCCTCCTAAAGAGATCCCTAATATTTTCACGCCCAATGGCGATGGGATCAATGATAACCTCGAGCTACAGAGTACCGAGACCATGACGTTCATAGTTTTCAACCGTAATGGCGCACTTGTCTACAAGGCGGAGGCAAAGAACATTATTTGGGATGGAAAAGATGAACGTGGGAATGATATCTCTGACGGGATCTATTTCTTCATTCTCAACGATCCCGCTAAAACGTATTCGACCGACAGGGGCTTCATTTACATCTCGCGGACGAGCGTGAAAGAGTAAGCGCGCCTGATTTCACATTTGCATTTATTTTTTTGAGGGCATGAAAATTTCCTACAACTGGTTGCGCCGTTATGTAGAGACGACGCTCACGCCGCACGAGGTCTCTGTAGCATTAACAACGATTGGTCTCGAAGTAGAGCACGAAGAAGAAATAGAGTCTATACGCGGCGGACTACGCGGACTAGTGGTAGGCGAAGTGGTGGAATGCGTACAGCACCCTAATGCAGATAAATTGCACTGTACACAGGTTAACGTCGGAGGCGAATCCCTGCTTTCTATTGTCTGCGGCGCGCCGAACGTGGCGAAAGGACAAAAGGTGGTCGTGGCGACAGTTGGCACTGTGCTGTATGACGAGGCGGGGAATAGTTTTACTATCAAAAAATCTAAACTGCGTGGAGAGCCATCGGAGGGTATGATTTGTGCCGAGGATGAAATAGGACTGGGTACTAGCCACGACGGTATACTAGTACTGCCTGCTGACAGCAAAGTAGGTACTCCGCTCGACCAACTTTTCCCCGTAGAGTACGATACGATTTTTGAAATTGGACTCACTGCTAACCGCGCGGATGCTATGTCGCATTACGGGGTGGCGCGAGATCTTGCTGCTTATCTTAACCTCACAACGCCTTGTAAAGCCTTCTTGCCCAAGCTTCCAAATCTTCAATTCTCGCCCTCGCAAACAGCCATACAACTAGGAACAATAGATGCAGAACGTTGTATACGTTATTGCGGACTCTCGATTCGCAATGTCCATGTAGCCGCCTCGCCTGCTTGGTTACAGCGCGCATTAGAGTCCATCGGACTGCGCTCAATAAACAACGTGGTAGATATTACCAACTATGTACTGCACGAAACGGGCAATCCGTTGCACGCATTTGACTTAAAAGCATTTAGCACGGGGAAAATCTCCGTACGAACACTCCCCACTGGGACGCCCTTTACAACTTTAGATGAAAAAGAAAGGGAGCTGGCGGCTACTGATCTTTGTATCTGTGACGATACTACGCCGCTTTGTCTTGCAGGCGTATTTGGCGGACTCACTTCAGGCGTAACCGAGGCAACCACCTCTCTATTCCTAGAAGCTGCCGTTTTTGACCCTGTAAGCATACGTCGCACTGCACGAGCGCACGGACTTAATACAGATGCTTCGTTCCGTTTTGAACGGGGTATTTCTCCAGAATTTACTCCCTATTCTTTACTACGTGCAGCGCAGCTTATTTTGGAACTCGCTGGTGGTGAGATTGATGGCGAGCAGCTTGATTTTTATCCTCGTCCCTGCACCCCGCACCGCGTGGAATTTAATGTGGCACGTGCTAAGCAACTGTTGGGCTACGACTTAGCAAACCATAAATTGGAAAAGATACTCGAAGGTTTAGAGATTACGCATACGGATAATGGTAAGGGTGTTTGGGAGCTTACCGTTCCCTATTATCGCATAGATGTGACACGCGAAGCTGACATCGTAGAGGAGATCCTACGTTTAGGAGGTTTTCCACCGCTGGGCGAGAATCGTATTGCATTCAGTCTTGACTCGCGGAACGATTACCGTCGTCCACGCATAGAACAAGTAGCCGATTGGCTGGTAGGGGCAGGTTTCCAAGAAATAATGACACTATCGCTCGTGCGCGGGGAAGACGCTCAATTATGCCACCCTAGAACGCAGCTAATATCATTGCTAAATCCACTCAGTAGTGACCTTGATACTCTGCGTCCTAATCTCCTTCTGGGCGCCTTAGATACTGTGGCACGCAATGTAGCACGACAGCAAGAAAATCTACGCCTTTTTGAGGTAGGTAATGTCTTTCTAAGTGACGAAAAGGGAAACACTCGCAAAGAAACAGCGAAGCTTTCACTAGTACTCACAGGTGACCTTGAGTCTGCCTCGTGGTTAGGAGCAGCGCGTCCCGCTTCGTTATTTGAACTTAAGGGGTACGTGGAAGCTGTTTTAGCAGCTTTCTCCTTACCATTGCATACCATAGATTATATTGCAGAAGATACCCCTTCAGAGGTTTATACGGAAACTGCGCAAATAGCCCATAGAGGGCATGTCTTGGGCATAATGGGGCTAGTTGCTCCAAAATACTGCAAGCGCTTTGGAATTAAGATCCCAGTTTACTTTGCCGAATTAGATTGCGAAGCACTCGAAGCCAGTTACAAGGAGCAGCGCATGACAATTACGCCTCCTTCACGTTTTCCCGAAGTTCGGCGCGATTTGTCTCTGCTAGTACACCATTCGGTGACTTTTTCTACAATGCGCGATCTTGCGTTCCGTACTGCCCCCCGCTTAGTGCGCGATGTATCATTATTTGACGTATATGAGGGCAAGGGCGTACCCGAAGGCAAAAAATCCTATGCTATAAGCCTTATCTTGCAAAGCTCCGAAAAAACGCTCACGGACGCCGAAATAGACGGGTGTATGAATAAGCTCATCAAGCGCTACAAGGATGAGCTGAACGCCGAGCTGCGTTAACCGATAAAAGCAATTTTAGGTACGACAAATGAGTTAAGAGTGCAGTTTGAATTCTATGACTGTACCAAATTGTAATTCCCTCTACTAAATTTTTTTCCTTCATCCAAAATGTCGGGACATAGTTCTCGCTGTAGGGGGGGTGTTGCAAAAGTCCTTGTTTGT
>CAJPTS010000200.1 GCA_905373625.1 Bacteroidia bacterium | reverse complement strand
CGCAATGTCTATCTTTTTTACCAAGAGTTCTAACGGCGCAATTTCTCGAATAGAGGCAGCTGCTGCGGAGATGGGGATCTCCGTTGCGCCAGTCTGATAGATATACTTGTTGTCTATTCTTTTTATATCTCCGTCAAGGATGAGGTGAAATAAGTTCAAAAGATCTTTTGATTCATTATCGTCTCGATTCGGCATAAGATTGAGCTCATTTAGATCTTGTAAAAAATGTAAATAAAGACCTGTTTGTGGTGTTAATGACTCTGTCAAAACGGGACCGCGCGAGGGTGGGAAAACAAAAGAACTACTAAGACGACGAAAATCTCCATGGAGGTACTGTATCAGTTCGTGACGTAAAAGAAATGAAAAGGGAGATTCGGCAGCCAAAGTGGTACTAGTGACGCGATAGCTTAAATGTTCCATACTCAGAATAGTATCCACGTCTTCTTCATTTACCAAACCTGTCATTTCCTCTTTAAAGCGAAATCTCAGTACCGCAGGAACGCTCTCGGGTAAGCAAACTTTTATAGAACCCGAGAAAGATGTATTCGCAATCATTGTCCCCACATAATTAATGGCATCTTTTGCTAACCATTTTTCTAAGGTTTCTTTTTGTATTTCTAACGCAATACCCTCATTGCGGAAATTTTTAGAGAGTTTTTGATAATCATAATCGTTTCGCTCAAAAAAACGAGACAGTCGCATCGAGTTGGTAAGTATCTCGTAGAAGTAATGGCAGAGTAACGCCATATAACTTTTACCCGATCCCGATTTTCCTGAAAATATAATAAACGGTAGTACATCCAGTTCGGAGTCTCTTACTCGTCCGAATTCTTCTATATATACTCTGATAGCTTCCATGATTAAATTCCCCCCCTTTTCGCGATATCGTCGCATCTTTGCGAAGGTAGTTAATTATCTGATCTCTTATCGTGCAAGAGGAATAATGCAACTTATGCAAGTTAATTCCCAACAGATATACAATGATAATTCATCATCGCACTAAAATTCTCTTTGTTAGGAACTTTCTTAGGGAATGGGGAAAGTTTTTGCGCAGTATAGACAAGAGACTAAAGTCTAAATAATCGTTTCGCATGTGCTGTGCACCTTGTCCCTAAAATTCCCCCTTATATAACGAAAGGATCTCCCCCTTTCGGAAGAGATCCTTTTCATTCTTTTCAAATCTCCGTTATGTTATTCTTTCACTACCCGCAGCGTCTTACTGTCTGTACCAGAAAGAATGCGAAGCAAATAAGCGCCAGCAGGAAGCTTTTCTGTATTAAGCACAGTTTCAACGCCCTGTAAAACACCAGTACGAACAGCTACTCCATTTGTGTTTACAAGTTCGTAACGAGCATTTACCGCCTCTTCGTTCTTAATTCTTAGCTGCGAAGCGAACGGGTTCGGTGCAACCCAAATGCCTGCAAAGAGAACATCTTCGACTGCGGTAGGATTCTCTGCTTGTTTTACTCTTACCACCTGCTTAACCTCCGTATTATTATTCAATGCAAAAGTAAGCTCTGTACTGCGTTCCTCCTTGTTGTTATTTGCATCCGCTTTGACAGTAACGGTTGTAGTGCCCGCTTCTCCAGATTTCGGTTCTATGGTTAACCACTCTGCATTAGAAGTACTTACTGTCCATGCTCCCGAGCTTTCTACGCTAAAGCTTTTCGTTTCACCTGCGGTGGGGAAGGTATAGCCTGCAGATGAAGTAACTAAAATTAACGCACCTTTTTGTTTTAGCGTTACTACTTGCTTGATCTCAGTATTGTCTTTCAGTGCAAAAAAGAGCTCCGTACTGCGTTCCTCCTTGTTGTTATTTGCGTCAGCTTTGATAGTAACTGTTGTAGTACCTGCAGCCCCCGATTTGGGTTCTATAGTTAACCACCCAGCATTAGAAGTATTTACAGTCCATGCTCCCGAGCTTTCTACGCTAAAGCTTTTCGTTTCACCTGCGGTGGGGAAGGTATATTCTTTGAAAGGTGTAACCCAAATAGAAGGAAATGCTTGTTTTAACAGAACCACCTGTTTCGTATTCGCATCATCAGTAAGCACAAATGTAAGAGCGCCACGCCGCATACTATTTCCTGTATTAGGCTTAGCAGAAACTGTCACCAGAGAGCCATTACTGCCCTGTTTAGGTTCTACGGAAAGCCAATCGGGAAGAGGTGTAGTTTCATCTAATTTCCAATTCCCTGTGCTCGTCACTGTTGTTTTCCATTCGCCACTTTGGTAAGTGAATGACGGTATGGTTGCAGGCTCGAGAGTAAGCCCGTAGGTAGAACCGCAAGTATAGTTCCCTGTGATGTTTTCAATATCGTTATCGCTTTGGTAATATTGTATAGCCCAGTTTTTGGCATCGGTAATTGATTTACACGCCGATTTTGCTAAAAATTCATTTAGCACATCACTACTATGTTGTACAAGAAAAATTCTTCCCTTTTGGATTTCTCCGACTCTGTTTGGAAGCTGACAATAAACATCGTTGAGTATGCTTGTAGAGAAGTTGTTGTTAGAAAGCGACAATTCTGACAGTTTGATATTCTTACTAATGTCTAGGCTAGCTATTTGATTATCATGACAGTACAATGCGTTCAGGTTTATATTATTCGAGATGTCTATGCTTGATAATTGATTTCCACTGCACCCCAATATCGTTTCTAGTTTTACATTTTTAGACACATCTAAACTTAGTAATTGATTATCATTACAATATAGTAAACTTAAGTTTGTGTTCTTAGTAACGTCTAAGGTAGATAATTGATTATTACCGCAATACAATGCTTCTAAGTTTAGATTTTTCGATACGTCTAAGCTCGATAACTTGTTACCGTAACAGTCCAATCTGATGAGCTTCGCATTCTTACTGACGTCTAAACTAGATAACTTGTTACCGTAACATGTCAATCTGACGAGATTTACATTCTGCGTGACGTCTAAGCTAGATATCTGATTTCTGTCGCATTCCAAGTACGTCAGGTTTATATTCTGAGCGACGTCTAATGCTGTAAGATTTTCTTCGTTGCTGTAACACGTAAATTTATCAATTGCTCCGTAAACCTTTATCTCTGTTCCAGTTGCCACGTACTTGGGTTGTTCACCATAACCATGCAATTTGGTTGGTGCTTCTTCTACTTTTTCATCTTTTACGCCTGTAACCTTTACCCAAACTCCCGCGGTAGAGGCTGCAAAGTCTAGTTTTATCATAGCGCCTTGCTTTACGGTGAGGGTAATACATTTGCTCATGTCTACTTTACTCTCTTCGGCGTGCACGGTGTGTAAGCCGAAGGTGAAACACAACAGTGTGCTTAATGCACAGAAAATGCAAAATCTATTCATTTGTTTCTCGTTATTAAATCAATGTCAAATGTAAAAAAAAACTAATAAGCATTGTTTTGTTATGAAAGAGATATTGTTTTGAATGTGTCGTAGAATATTGATTATTAACGCTTTTCTGTCGTCTCATAACCCGTAACGCTGGGGGGAGATCGCATTGCGAATAGAACTGGGCGAAGCGCGCCACACTTCAGGTACTAGGTACGAAGTACACGCAAAGCGTTTATTTCGTCATTCGTCTCTCGTCTTTCGTCTCTGAGGAAGGGCGCGCCTCGCCCCTTCAAAAGCCAAAACGCTACTTTTAACTCTTAACTCTTCACTTTTAACTC
>CAJPTS010000199.1 GCA_905373625.1 Bacteroidia bacterium | reverse complement strand
CTTCGATCTGCTGCAAGAGTATAGTGAGGATCTTATCGTGAGCTCGGCCTGTGTAGCGGGTCCCGTGGCACGCCCTATCCTCGATATGGAGATAGTACGTCCTGCCACAAAAAACGAAAAGGAAGGGCGACGAGTACCTGGGGGCATGAAAGAAGCACGAAAGAATTTACAACTCCTGAGCGAGGCGTTTCCAGGGCGTTTCTATCTGGAGATCATGCTTCATCCGTATAACGGTCAGGAAAAGACAAATAATATCTACCCACAACAGGCGTACATTACTGCCGCCTTGCTTCTTTTTGCCAAAGAATATAACCTGCCCTTGCTTATCACGAATGACGTACATTTCTTGAAAAAGGAGGACGCAGATATCCAACAAATGCTTGTGGCCATCGGGACAGCAAAAACGCTGAAAGACCCAAATCTACTCTGTTATACACACCAAGAGTATCTTAAGAGCTACAATGAGCTACACGAGGTTTTTCGCAATGCGTATAACGAAATAGCCGAAGACTTTGTCACGCTGCAAAAGAGCGAAGGAGTAGAAACCCCAATTAACCTAGAAGAAAGCGATTATTTGGCTATGGTGGAAGAAGGGTTCACGAATTCCATCAAGATTGCGAGCCAAGTGGAGTTCTACAGCTTACTTGCCGACCCAATCATGCCCGACTTCCCAATCCCCGACCCACAGTTCCTAGAGCCCGTGCCAGAACACGATACAGAACGGAGACAGTGGGCTCGTAAACTTCGGGAGGCATATCGTTACTTTGAGCATTTAGTATACGAGGGCGCCAAAAAACGCTGGGGCGACCCGCTCGCACCCGAATATGTGGAGCGCTTAACCTTCGAGCTCGCCACGATACGCCGTATGCGCTTTCCTGGCTATTTCCTCATTGTGTCTGATTTTATCAATTATGCCCGGCGTCAAGGGTATCCTGTAGGTCCAGGTCGAGGATCAGCGGCTGGTTCAGCAGTATCCTACTGTTTGGGGATCACGAATCTTGATCCGTTGAAATACAACCTCCTTTTCGAGCGTTTCTTGAACCCTGACCGTATTTCTTTGCCAGATATAGATATAGACATTGATGACCGCTCACGCGATCTCATTGTAGATTATTTGCGTCAAAAGTACGGCACAGAGTATGTGGCAGGCATTGCTACCATCGGGCGCTCGAAGATTAAAAATGCCATTAATGATGTAGCACGCACCATAGAAGCCCCTCCTGATGTGCTAAACGCAGTGCGTTTGGCGCTTGCGCGAGACGAGGAAGAAGCCAAAAGAAAACAAAAGAAATGTGAGCGACTACAAGATTACTTGGCATCATGCTCTAATCTTAAGAACCTGATAAATCATGGCGACTCAGCTGTGCGGCAATTTCTACAATACGTAGAACGCATTGAATACAGTGTTCGCAATATTGGTCAACACGCTTGCGGATATGTGATAAGTAAGGTTCCACTGTACTCCTACGTGCCCACAGCGCGCGTCTCGAAGGCGGATGGAATGCTCATTCAGTACGATAGTAAAGTACTCGAGTCCGTCGGCTTGGTAAAAATGGACCTTCTGGGCTTGCGCACACTCCAGATTATAGACCGGACACTTAAACTGATCCACGACTATGATGGCACGACGATAGATCTGGATAGCATCTCGTTGGAAGATGCCAAAACACTAGAACTGTTCGGAAATGCGGAGACCAAGGAGGTCTTTCAGTTTGAATCAGACGGTATGCGTAACTACTTAAAGGCACTCAAGCCGTCGGGGATCGAAGACTTGATCGCGATGAATGCGTTGTACCGCCCAGGTCCTCTGGCACAAATCCCTGTATACATAAAGCGAAAATTAGGCGAGGAGCGTGTAAAATTTGATATCGATGATATGGCGATAGTTCTAAAAGATACGTTCGGAGTCACGGTCTACCAAGAACAGGTGATGCGCCTCTCTCGTGTTCTAGCAGATTTTACCCCTGGGGAAGCCGATAAACTCCGTAAGGCCATAGGAAAAAAGAATATAAAAGACATGGAAAAATTGCACGAGAAGTTTATTAAAGGAGCTATAAAGAAGGGGCATGACGCTACTGTATTGAACAAGATATGGGAAGAGTGGGCAAAGTTTGCAGAATATGCTTTTAACCGCTCCCATGCGGCTTGTTACGCCTACATAGCCTACCAATCTGGTTTCCTAAAAGCAAATTACCCGTGCGAATACATTGCTGCGTGTCTTCAGGCAGAAAGTGATGGTAAAAAACTACAAGTTCTGGGAAAAGAATGCGTACGGATGGGGATAACCATTCTCCCGCCCGATATAAACCACGCTAAAGCAGAATTTACGGTTGAAGATCGGAAAATACGCTATGGGCTGGCACGTATTAAAGGGTTGTCAGACATGACAATTAACTCGGTTATTGCAGAACGAGAAAAGAATGGTCCTTTTAAGGATATGTATGATTTTGTGGAACGAGTGCCCGTAGAAGTGCTAAATACTCGGGTTATGGAGCTCTTAACGCAAGGCGGAGCGTTTGATAGCATTGCCCCACACGGACGTCGCATAAACTTGCTCTACGTAATTAAAGAAGGCGCTGACGGGAAACCCTTACGTCCGCTAGACGAGTTTATTAAGTACGCAAAGGAATTCCAGAAGGTTCAACAAGAACACTCTTCTATGTTCGGTCTCCCCAACCGAGAAGAGATTTACCACGTGCCCGATTTTAACATCAAGCCCACCGAGGCGCAAAACCTCGACCTACTAAATGCCGAGAGGAAAGCCTTGGAGATGTACCTGAGTGCGCACCCGTTAGACGAATACAAGTACGAGATTATGTATTCCGCAGATTACTCAATTGCGGACTTTGAGAACAAAAAAACACAACTCAAAGGCCAAGTAATTAAACTGGCGGGCATGCTCACATTTGAGGATAAAGGCAAGAAAAAAGGCGAGAATAAGACTACAGAAGACAAGAGTAAAGACAAGAAAGGGAATACTGCGGCACGCAAGAGCTTTTTAGAGATTCATTTGGAAGATTATTCTGAGAATATACGCTTGTTTTTGGATGAAGAGAAACTCGAAGAAGTCAAAGCAGGTCTCGTGCAAAATGAAAAAGTGATTGTGACGGTAAAAGTCGAGTACAATCCCAATACGCAGAAATATTGGATTTCGATTCTAAACATCGAGCCCTTGAAAGCAATTCGTGCTCGAGGAATAAAAAATTTCCATTTGCAGGTCGAATCAAACTCATCGCCCGAGGATCTCATGGAGCTGCGACACATATTGCAGCTATCTGTGGGAAGTACTCCTCTGACAATAGAACTGCACGACGTGGAATCAAATAAAATCTTAGTGAAGCCCTCGTCCTATAAAAAGGTCAATGTAGATGCCGCACTCATCGAGCAGCTTATGTTACGAAACCAGATTTTCAAAATCAACAATCATCTCTTTCAACAAAACTTGTTCAACGTTGTTAATAGTAGCAACAGTGAAGAGGTAGAAACAGAACTGGATCGCGACGAGGTGGCACCACTTGATTAGTTTTTCTTATTTTCGCTTGTTAATAAATGTCGTAGAGTAAATATTGTAACATCATAATCTAGATAGAGATGGCAGTTGAAGTAACCGATGCGAATTTCGCAGAGTTGGTAGGCGGTAGTGACAAACCCGTATTGTTAGAT
>CAJPTS010000198.1 GCA_905373625.1 Bacteroidia bacterium | reverse complement strand
GATTGCCATCCCTGATACGGAGTGCTCAGATACTCTTTTAGCCCCATGTGTCTTAATGATGCGCTCAATGTTTAGCTACTCTCCCGCTAGTCGGAATTCCAGCTCATAGTTTTTAATAAACTCCGTCTCTTCTGTGGTTAAACCATATAAGGGGCAGATGTAGTCATCAATCTCGTCTATGATGCGCTTGGAGTGTACAATCTTATACTCCTTAAAGGAGGCAACATGGTACGCAGAGCTGCCCGATGAAGTCCTAGTGTTAGCATGTTTCTCTATATCGGTTAAATACCGAGCGTAGAGTTCGTTAAGATATTCAAGGTGCTGAGATGAAAGCTGCGGGAGGGTGAAATTCTCGATCTCGTAGGTTTTCCAATCGTGATTATTCGAATAGATCTGATAAAACCAAAAGGCTAAAGAACTGCTTAAAATACAGCCGATTGCATTTGTAAATTGCGCCTTGAAGTATAAGGGCTTCTCTTTGGTTGAGCCAGTCGGGTAATTGGTTACAACTTTATAATATCTTCCCCCTGTTGTTCTGTAGTATAGAGGAGTTCCTTTAGCATCATAGAATGATTTGATTGAGTGGAACGTAAAAAGTTTTGTAAGGATATGTTTTTCCATCTCAGTTCCAATCTTGGGAATACGCCCAAGCATAGTATAACCGTAGGTATCAACAAAGTTTAATTGGTCTATGAGCCTCTGTAGATTAAATTCGTTACCTCGTCTATGCATCTTTGTGGCATAGAGGTGCTGACACGGCGTTTCAGTCTTCTGAAAAAGGAGGATGGAAGTACTGACCATAGCATTCTCAAAAACGGGTTTAGGGCGCTCTGCGTAGGACGAGATGTGTACAGTATCACAGTGTTCCATCAGGAGGCGATGTATGCCAGTAAGCGAGTCGCTCGATGTCAAAGATATGGGCACGATGTAGGCAAAACAGCCATTCGTTCTTAGGAGATTGTAGCCCAGTTCTATGAATAGGGTATAGGTATCTAACGATGCTTTCTGTACGCCTTTAATGCTCCTGGCAGTGGTATACACCTTCTGATAACATCGCTTGGTTGCATTGTCGTACTTTGCGCCGTAGGGCGGATTACCAATCACGATGTCAAATCCCTCTCTTTGGGGACGTGAAAAGACGTCGTAAAACCACGTGTGCCAGAGGAAAAAGAGATTATTAGCCGCGAGGTTTATGGTGGAGTCTATCTCGATCCCGTATTTACTAAAAGCCGTCCTAACAATTTCGGTAATCTCCTCCTTAAGTACGATTTTCTCACTATGAACCAAGCATTTGTAATACTCGTCGAGTTTATTTAGGAGTTGCTTTCTTGCCTCCAGACCAATGGGCGTAAAAATAGAGTTCGCACTTTCGCGCTCCTGCATGGTGGCCAGATCTATTCCTTGGAACTGCTCTAGTAGCGAATTCCCCTGCATAATCTTAAAGTCTAGGTTTGGCAAAGTGTCTGGTGAAGCTTCATCCACGATGAGCGAAAGCCAAAAACGTAATCTTGCGATGTCTACCGCTCCGCGCTCAATATCCACACCGTAAATGTTGTTTTGTATGATGTGCCGTTTGATGCTTGCAGCGTTCTCTGGTGTTTGGACTTCTAATGCCGAGCGGCAGAGAAAGAGCTCGCGCAGCATCCCCATAGGGAATGCGCCAGACCCAATGGCAGGGTCACAGATTTTCACATCGCAGAGTCGTTTACTAATGTTCTCTTTCAGTTCGGTGAGCAGTTCAGCGTCGTGCGTGGTAACAAACAGTCGGATTCGCTCTTTGTCTTCTTCTCTTTGTTCGGTCTGAAGGTACGCAATCAGACTTTCACGGCACATGTACTGCACAATCTCCTTTGGCGTGTAGAAAGCGCCTTTATCCTTGTTATCCTCTAGGAGGTTTTCAAAGATGCGCCCGAGCATCTCGGGATCCACGCCCACCTCGGCGTCATTAGGGGCGTTCTCGTCGATGGTGAAATTGTACTGCGAGAGCATGGTCAGCAAGTCTCTGAACATCTTTTCAGAGAATCTGAGCGGTAGCGTGTCCAAGCGATCTTTTTCAAACAATCCGCCGTTTAAGTACGGTATACGGATTTGGCGTAGCCCCTCCACACCCGTATCAAAGATATCTTTTTGCGAAGAACGATTGTAATCCAACGCATCAGAGAAAAGAGGTTTGAGTACTTTGTCTAAGAAATTCGCTTTTTGCTCGTCAGAGGCTCTCTCAAACAAGTGGAGCATAAAATCTCTGTCGCCCGTCCCCCATTCCTTGCCGTCGGGCACTCCGAGCCATCCTTTCTTTTGTAGAAAGTGCAGAAATACGATGCGCCCTAAGAGCTTTTTCACGTAGTCTCGGATGGGTTTCTCCTCCTCGTCCCGAATCTTTTCATCAGAAAGCCCCTCGTGCTCGAAACCAGTATCAATGAAATTTTGGCGCATCCCGTTTGCGGGCGCTATCATGTAGGCTACAAAGCGTTCGTACTGTGCTTTATACTTTACAAAAAACTCTTTGGAGAGCGCTTCCACGTTAAATGCGGCTTCGATGTCCTTTAGCGTTACGTCCTTTTTAGCCCAGAGCTTCTCAAAATTGTCCGCTGCGGTACGGCAAGCTTGATTAGGACCGAGGAGGAAGGTGTAGCGCTTACTGTCAGAGAATTCGCCTCTTTCTCCCTTATGGCAGTAGGTAATCCGCCAGTCGCCTCGGGTATATTCTTCCTCGTAGTGGAAGACCATGAGTGCGCAGGAGTATTGATCCATGGTGGCGTGTATGAGGCGTTGTATATTCACGCGGTTTCGCAACATTTTAATTCGGTCGCTCACCGTGACGTCAAAAATCTGTAGGGGTTCTACGCCGATGTTAATCTTTCCTATAAGTTTCACGCTTCGTATTCCGGTGCTTTCGGCCAGTCTTTTTCTTTCGGGCTGGAGGTCTAATAGTTCCGTATCATACCCGTCTTCAAACCTCTCTTTTCCGAAGGTCGGAAAAATGATGTTGTCTAGAAAAGATTGCCATCCCTGATACGGAGTGCTCAGATACTCTTTTAGCCCCATGTGTCTTATGGCTATTTAATGGTGCCTAAAATAATAGAAGCTTCTCCTTGAATTTCTTCAACCTTAGCCACGAGTTTACCAATCTCGGTCTCTAGCACATCGTCAATGTCCTGTTGCGTAATGGCGAATAAGCGGGAGCGCTTATCCAGTTCCACACCGATTTCCAACATCTTTATAATGACATCGTAACTACCTTTATCTACCAGTTTTCTTGCACTCTCCAAGATCTTTTGAGACTTTGACGAGGCGGCACTACTGTTATAAAGTTTTACAATAACTCGGAGAGCTTGAGTACGTTTGTCGCCAGTCCTCGACTTATTGATGCGAACAAAATATTGGTTATAGGCTTTTATGGCTTCAGTGGTTAATAGCGCCCAGTTGTTGGGCAAAGGGCGAGGTTTCGTACATACATCTGTTCGCATTTCCTCAAGCAGTTCGAGCAAAGAGATAATTTGCGGGTTTTGTGGCAGCCCTTCTTCAGTCGTACAAATTTTGATGGCTATCCGCGCAGAACGTTGTGCTTTAACAACAAAGTATGCTGTCCCTCTCGCTCCCTGTGCAATCTGCCAGCTCTCGTTTGCCAGTTCTATCTGTTTATAACGCTCTGCATGTGTACTCTTGTATTG
>CAJPTS010000197.1 GCA_905373625.1 Bacteroidia bacterium | reverse complement strand
TATTTCTCTCTCTTATGCAAGAGAGGTTAATGTTTCAGACAAACGTTACGACCACGGATTGTTGAGCTCTTCCCTGGGCGATGGCTGCCAATCTTTATAACGACGCGCAACCTCACGTAGCAGCTCGTCTAACTTCGCTGGATCTTTTTCAGTTAGCAAAGACAACCGCATAGGTTTGAAATCGGGCAACCCCTTAAAATAACAACCTAAATGACGGCGCAATTCAAAGATTCCGCGCACTACACCTTTTACCTGTAATGAAAGCTGCAAATGTTCACGCGCTATTGCCACTCGTTCTTCGATGGAGGGATTAGGGAGTAGTACCCCCGTAGCCAAATAATGCTTAATATCCCGAAAGATCCACGGACGCCCGTACGTAGCACGACCTATCATTATGGCATCGACGCCATATTTACTAAAAGCCTCCGCTGCCCCCTCGGCGGTCGTTATATCTCCATTCCCGATAATGGGGATATGCAGACGCGGATTAGCTTTTACACGTGCTATCGCCTCCCAATCAGCACTTCCCGTAAACATCTGCGCGCGCGTCCGACCATGAATGGTCAGTGCTGCCACACCCAAATCTTGCAACTGCTCTGCTAATGTATCGATACAGATAGAGTCCGCATCCCAACCTAACCGTGTTTTTACAGTTACGGGACAAGTAGATACGCGGATCACATCGCGTGTTATCGCTAACAACAACGGGATATCTCGGAGCATACCCGCTCCTGCACCTCGCCCAGCAATCTTTTTGACAGGACAGCCGAAATTGAGATCGATCAGATCGGGGTGCGCCTCGCACGCCATACGCGTGGCCTCTACCATCGCATCTAGGTGCTGCCCATACAACTGAATGGCCGCAGGACGCTCTGCATGCAACAAATTGAGCTTGGCTATGCTACTAGCAGCTCCCCGAATTAATCCATCAGAGTTCACAAACTCAGTGTAGACTAAATCTGCCCCAAAACGTTTGCAAAGAAGACGAAAGGACTGATCTGTCACATCTTCCATTGGAGCGAGAAGGAGAGGATAAGCGCCTAAATCAACCGCACCTATCTGCATTGTCTAAAACTAGAATAACTCGGGTATGGGGAGGGAGGTGGTAAAATACTCGTTCATCTTTTTATCTAATGCACGCGCATCTTCTCCCAAATACTTGCTCAACAGATCCCAAAAAGCCTCGCTGTGATTTAGGTGTGTGAGATGCGTCAGTTCGTGATAAACTAAATAACGCAAGTATTCGTGCGGTAACAACATAGAAAACACCGAAAAGATTAACGTGCGCTGCGACGAGCAACTCCCCCATTTCAACGATGGCGTGGTTATCTTCATCTGTTTGTAGGATTGCCCTACTGCACGTGCACAACTCGCCACGTAGGGGTATAACAGCGCATACGCCTCCACCTGCAAAAGTTGATACAGATATTCGTAAGCAAAACGCTGTACCCGATAACTATCTAGAGGACGACTGGGCGGAACTAAAATTCGCACACCGTCAGACAGTATCTGAGATTCTATAGAATGAACTCGCTGATTATGCTCGATGTATAACAAATGCTGTCGGGTACGATACAGCTCGGGGAATGCATTGAAGACAGGTTTCTCCTGTAACTCGCGCAAATAACGATAAAGGGGTAACTCCTGCAATAACTCTTGCGCGCGTGCTCGTCCTAACGAACTTGGGTATATAAGTAATGCAGGCTGCACCCTTAGGCGCTTTATCTGAATCCGATTTGTCTTAGCCGAGGCCTTCCACTTAAATTCAACTACGCCCTCAGGAGGTAAATTTTCCTCGTGCAAAAGTGTTATTCTCATTGCTCAAGAATCCACACCTCGGCATGACGCATACGAACATTATAAAGCGCCTGCTGCCCAGCTTGGCGAGTATCGTAAGAGCCTATAGTTACGGCTTGTAAGCCTGTGGGAAGCTGAATGAATTGCGTCTGAAAACCTTCGCGCTCTAACTTTGCCGAGTAATTTTCAGCATTCGCACGGCTACGAAAACATCCCGCAACTAAATAATAGCGAACGCCTCTCGCGCCCGTCGTATTGGATATCGAGGCAGAATTGTGCGAATAGGTTAACGTAGGATTGGTTTGAGTATTAGCCTCCTGTGTAGCAACGACATGATTCTGAGTCGCAGGTGTACTCGGTGAAGATGCTGACGCATCTGTAACATCCGCATTGCTATTTGTTTGGGCGCTTGTAGGCTCATCTTTTACAGCTTGCGGAGAAACTACAACTGAAGGACGCTCTCGTAATAATACACCATTGCTTTCCAAAAAGTCTACTACAGAAGGCGTTACCATCTGAAACCACAAGAAATCAGACACTACTACGCCTACCAAAAGTAACAGAACTACGAAGACCACGCTTCCCTTACGGCGTTTCTTAGTAGTACTTTTAGGAGTAAGCCAAGGAGAGTTATAGGCGGTTTGCTGCTCGTGTGCAGCACGATGCACAGTGGTACGAACTGTTGCTAACGGATCGCGATGCAATACTTCAGGTGCACTATCAATAAGAGGTGTGGTATCTGTTGGCGCACTTTCACTTTCAGAGCTTTCTACAACCAATTCGCCCGTTTCTCCATCAATCGGTAAAACCGTTTCTGCCGAATTTTGAGATGTTGACGCTTCACTAGCCGATTTATACGATTCGAAGGCGTCTAAGCAATCATTTATTTCAAAACCAGCTGCTGCACTCTGCGGCGCTTCTGATGTTTCTACGGTACATACTCCCATATCAAAATGTGGGGTAACAGCACTGGCATCTGTAGGTACTGTCGTGGGTGGAACAGAATCCGAAGTATTGTAAGAAACACCTGAAAGTGCTCCTGCTAGGGAAAATACTGGCGCTTCCGCCTCAACACGCGTCTCGCTAACTTCACTATTTGTGGTAGACGCCTGTGCTCTTGGTTGAGAGTAATGATTGCCTTCGGGAATAGAAAATTCCTGATCAGAAGTAGGCACTACAGGCGGCACGTTCTCAATGAGTGGGATATCTAATGAGAGGTTATCTTCGTGCGAAAAACGCTCTACTGCCGTGTCTGCTAAAGAATGAAAAGAAATCTGCCCATCAGCCGACTGACGCAAAGTTCCCACGGCGGGTATCGTGCAGCTCCCCTCAGTTGACAACTGCGTGCGTATTTCGGCAACATAATCTATTACAGCCTGACGTGCCGCGGCACGAGGCATGGAGTAATCTAACTCAAGGTACTGTTCAAATTTACCGTCGTTATAGCGGAGAAAAGGGCTAAATGATACAGAAGAGACATCATAACCACTCTCAAAATTGCTCACTAGGAATGCTCCCAGATCTGGCAATATTAGGCGACCGTAACGACGCAAAAGAACTTCTAGCAAAGACAAATCCATACAACTCTACTCGTCTCAACGCCTCACATATTTAGGAAGGCTTTGCAAAGGTAGCAATTTTTACTAGCCTTCTTGTGGCGCAATTCTTAAAGACCCCTCTGGGGACTTTTACTGATTCTCTGCATATTATGTTGCGCAAATATGCGCCCCACAGGGTGCGAGTTAAGAGTTAAGAGTGCGACAAGCGCTTACAATCTGTGAGCTACTTGGAACTTGGAACCTAGTACTTAGTACCTGAAAAAACGGACACCTCCCGAAGGAAATGCCCGTTATCATTGATTATCAATGCTTTCTATTCGGGCGAGGCATGCCTCGCCCC
>CAJPTS010000196.1 GCA_905373625.1 Bacteroidia bacterium | reverse complement strand
AATATACGGCGGATTCCCTATGATTATATCAAATCCGCTAGCCACGCCAAACATCCATTCGGGATCGAAGAAGGGACTGACAGCATTCTGGTCATAGGGATTCCACGCTGCCAATTGTTTAGCGTCCTCTGGGGCAAAGTTATCATCGTCTGAAAGTAGTTTGGCTAGCCTCTCTCGCAATTTCTGATCTTGCTCTCTTAAACGATGTTTAGTAGATGCCGATTTTGCAGAGAAGTGATTATGGCGTATCGCAGCCAACTCATTCTTTATCGGTTCTATCTCCGGATTTTCAAAGAGATTGCGTCGCGTTTTCTTTTTCTTTGCAATAAGCGAATTGGCTGAGACAAATTTCGTTTCAAGGTTAGGTAGGGTAGGTATGCCAAAGTTGGGCTTTGACGCATCCTTTTCGCAGTCGCAAATCAATGAAATGAAGAAGCGGAGCTTTGTTATCTGTGCTGCTATGCTCTGTATGTCGCTACCGTAAAGGCAGTTCTCAATGACGGAGAGCTTCAGGTCATAGATATGTTCATCTGGCGAGATGCGTTCCAGTATTTCTACCATCCTGTTTAGTAATCCCATGGGGAAGGCACCAGAGCCACAGGCGGGGTCAAGAACCTTTACAGCCTTTATTTTCTCTGCAAGCTTCTTGTATTCTTCGGCTTTTGACGTATCAAAACTAAAGTCGTTACCGAACAATGAACGAACAAGAGCATTGTCGCCTAAATAGGCAATGAGACTCTCATCAACCATGTAGTTGACGATTTCGCGCGGCGTGTAGAATGAGCCACTTTGGTTACGCGCGGTTTCTTTGGTCTCTGGATTATAGACCCCAAGCAGATTCTCAAAGACCTTACCCAGCAACTCGGGGTCAAGTGCCACTTGTTGTTCTTCGGGAGAATTTTCTTCGATGGTGAAGTTGTAGCGGTTTAGGATAGAAATCAACCCTTGCTCTGGCGCAAAAAATAGATTGTTGGGCACTACGGCGCGATGCTTGTATCGACCGTCAGCAAAGCGGGTGTCATTCCTACTGAAACCGTCAAAATTGTAGCATTGCTCAACACCATCAATGTGTCGGGTCTTGTCCAGACACTCAAATAGCCCGCCATTCAAGAACGGGATTTCAGCAAACATGTCAATGACTTCCTGCTCGCTGATAGAAAACATTTCCGCATAGCGGTATAACGTCTTTATATCTCGCCTACTTGATGTGGCAAATTTTCGGATGTCGCCGTCCTCATCCACTATGGCACGATTTAGCGTACCAAAGAAGAGATTCTGTAGGATAGCATTGTAATAGTTGCCAACTGTTGTACTGTAGGGGTCAAAATCTTTTAAGATTGTACTCAGGAAGTCAATGTCAAAGATTCGGTCAGGAACGAGATTCTTTTGCTTTATAAACCAGACGAACATAATGCGAGTAATCATTCGGATGATTTTCGTCTCAATGTCGTCGCGGTCATCATCTTCTGTCGTTGTATTGTTGGGGAAAGTGATATTTGAAGTTGGCTCTAGAGCCCACTGATACCACGCAAACAGGTCTTTATAGAACTGCTTTGTGAGCGCCTCGACCGAAAAAGCTGTAGTAATGTCGCTCAAAGTCAGCTTGCTGTCGTGGAGTATCTTGAACTGTTCAATGGCGGTACGACAGCCACGACCTTCGCCTAGCAAATAGGTGCAACGTTTCGTGTCAGTTGATATCTTTACATATTCGCCCTGCTTATTAAACCCCCATATCTCACTGACGTATGAGAAACGTAATGTAGTTTCATGCTTGCGGAAGTAGAACATAAATGCTCCTGCATAGCCCATGTTACGCCAGTCTGTAGTAAGCATATCGCGTAAGCTACGACGATTGCGTTCTATGTTTACATTGTCAGTTAATTCCACTTCGTAGACCGCGATAGACTCGCCGTCTGACAAAGAGATCTTGCCAAGGTTTAGTGCTCGTTTTGCCAAACGGTTACTAACATGAACTTCTGAAGGCTGACTCCAGAAATCCACCTTGTTGCGGAAAATATCGTGAAGGAGTTGTTGCCATGCCGTACGATCATATCTGGCTTCTATAACGTCTTTGTAATTCATAGGGGTATATTTTTATTGAAAACTCTCCGATAGTATAATTTCGGTCTCGGTCTCTTTCTCATTGAGCAAGGCTTCTTCTGCTACGTAATACGGGGCATACTTCTTTGCCATCTCAGTAATCTCAGCCAATGCTTCATCATGTGTCATGCGCGCCTTACCACTTGCACGGCGCAAGTCTTTCTGTATGCGTTGCAAACGCTTCGCAATATAGGTAATAACACCACGTTCGACTAACGTCTTCAGTTGAGCTACTTTCAGATATAGGTCGTCGTCATCAATCTCACGCATAAAGTTCGTGAGCAAACTTATTGCCGTACTCACCTGTACCCCCATATTGCCTTGGTCTTCTCTTGCCGTATCTTCCTGCTGTATTTCTGTATCGCGGATAGCACGGAACTTCTTCAGAGCCTTTTCTACGTGCAGATGATGCTCTTTAATTCGTTCCTCAGATTGCTCACCAGCTAAAGCTTTGAAATACTTTAACGCATCTAGCACCGAAATCTCTTCGGCATTTTCAGACACAAGAAAGAACACCTTCCTGAAATTCGTTTTGAGGAAAACCAGAGTATCGCCCGAGAGTGTTACTCCATCAACTTCGCGCGACTCACGCCCCGTGCGGCTACGTAAAGATAACTTCGCTATGCGGTTATACTCTCTACGGTTCGTCTGATAGAGTGAGCGAAGTTCCTCGTAATAGGGGATCTCTTGGTTGAAGTCTTCCTTCTGTTTTTTCAATGCTTCATCAAAGAGCTTACTTAAACTACGGTCAAGAATCTCTTGTTGCGAATATATCTGATTGTCTTCGCCAAATGTGGAGTGGAACGTCTGAATCTTACTCACCGCTATTTGGTTGAGATTGATTTCCCTGTTCCCTTCTCGAGAGGGATAAAACACATAGTTATATATGTGCTTTGAAACATAACCAATACGGTTTACACGCCCGATGCGCTGCATCAGCCGAGTAGAATTCCAAGGGGTGTCGTAGTTTACAATTACGTTGGAACGATGAAGGTTAACGCCTTCTGCCAATACATCGGTGGTCAGTAGGATTCGGTACGTATCGAGTTTATCCTTATAGTTCGCATCAAAATTCTCGCGTATAGTTTTGAACTGCTGGTTGCGGTTCGCCGCCGTTATAACAAGAACATCGCTACGGTTGATCCGTCTTCGTAAGTATTCTACCGTATCCACCGATTCTGAAAATACCACTAGCTTCTTTTCGGGATTGCGGTCACCCTTGAAAAATTCGTGTTTGAGCAATTCTCTAAACTTCGCAAATTTTGAATCGTCATCATCTGAAATTTCCTGCCATTCGTTGCACATCCTTTCGAGAATGACTTGGTCTGCTTGTAACATTCTCACGAATTCGGAATGGAAATCATCAGCCTTGAACACGGCGTTTTTCGGATTGTCCTTAGCCTTTTCGTGCAAACGCTCTTCAATTTCCTCTTCAGTCATTGTGGTCATCATCGTGTTGATGTCCAAGTCTGGTGCAATGAATACTTTATTGTTGGCAAACATATCGAGCATATTCTGGTTCGCCTGACGGAAATTGTTGATAGAAACTTGAAATGCGTAGAAACTGCTTTCCAAACGCTTAACGAGCCCATTTTTTCGGATGCCTGCCAAGCTCCGACTTATTAGC
>CAJPTS010000195.1 GCA_905373625.1 Bacteroidia bacterium | reverse complement strand
GAAATAGCCAATGAATTTGATAAGAAGATTTGCACTACCTATCGTGCGAATTTCCCCAGAGTGAAACTCCTCGAAGCAGATATCCGACAATTACCTGCAAACCTCTTCCCCGATAACTTATTAGGGCTAATTGGTGGTCCTCCCTGTCAGTCGTGGAGTGAAGCGGGAACGCTCCGAGGTATAGAAGACGCACGTGGGCAACTCTTTTATGACTACATACGCATTCTCCGAGAAAAGAAACCACTATTCTTTGTCGCAGAGAATGTCTCGGGCATGCTCGCCGTGCGACACCAAAATGCTGTACAGAGTTTCTTAGATGCCTTTTCAGACGCAGGCTACGATGTGAAAATGAAACTTATGAATGCCAACGATTATGAGGTTGCTGAGGATCGTGAGCGAGTCTTTTATGTGGGCTTCAGAAAAGAATTACAACTAACAAGTTATTCGTTTCCAGCCCCGATAACTCCTAGGCTTACTTTACGAGATGCTATTTGGGATTTACGAGAAACGGCGCTCCCCGCTCGTGAAAAGAATAAAACGAACGGGAATGCTTGTCTTTTTCCAAACCATGAATATTTTGTTGGCTCTTTTTCGCCCATTTACATGTCGCGTAATCGTGTACGGAGTTGGGACGAACCCGCTTTCACTGTGCAGGCGAGCGGCAGGCAGTGCCAGTTACATCCGCAAGCGCCTAAAATGATTAAAGTGGGCGAGAATCAGCAAATCTTTGTCCAAGGACAGGAGGCGCTCTATAGGCGGCTTACGGTACGTGAAGTGGCTAGAGTTCAAAGCTTTCCTGACAGTTTCCAGCTCCTTTATACCGATCTGAATCTGGGCTATAAAATGGTGGGTAATGCCGTCCCCGTAAACTTAGCTTATCATTTAGCACTAAGCATCCGAGAGGCGCTCGCTTCGGCAGGTATTTCAATTTGAGGGCGGGGGACGAACAAATGTCGTGGGGCTGTTTGTTACACTACCCGTCTATTTTTTGAAGCTTAGCCAATTTTAGGATTAGCGTGCGAATACTCCCATCAGAAAATTTAATAGAGGCTCGTTTATCGTACCCCTCGCCTTGAAAAGAAAGGATAACGCCGTTACCAAAAATCGGGTGATAGATTTTATCGCCTACTACCAAATCACTAAAATGTGTAATAGGTGGCGTGCTTGGTATTGCACGGCGTGCCGACGAGTTATTCGGACTGTAACGGGTCTCTATATTGCGGTTCAGGATTGACGTGCGTCTTTCGCGCTGTGGCTCTAGGTTGCGAACTCCTGTCTGACGGTCTTGCGTGTTCCTTATATGTATAAGAGGCTCTTCCGAATGAAAATCTGCTGCGTCGCCCCATGTGTCACGCTTTCTGAACACCGAATTATATTGCTCTTTTCCCAGCAATTCCAACAAGAAGCGACTCGGTTTGGTAGAAGAAGGCTTATTAGAAAAGCGCTTCCGAGAAGCACAACTCGATACGGTTAGGCTCTTCGCAGCCCGTGTTACGGCCACATAGCACAAACGACGTTCCTCCTCCAGTCCGTTCTCCTCTTCCAAAGAACGTTGAGAGGGAAAAAGCCCTTCTTCTACACCGATTAAATAAACATGGTTGAATTCTAGTCCTTTTGACGAGTGAATCGTCGTAAGAGTCACGCTATTCGCATTTTCCTTATCCTTCTGATCTGCATCGGTTAGCAAAGCGGCCTCTTCCATAAACATGCCGATTGTCACTTGCTCATCTGGATTCTTACTGTCATGCTCCTCCTCATATTCCCTAATGGCGTGGAACAATTCGGCTAAATTCTGGCATCTTGCCTCCCCTTCGGGCGATTTGTCCGCCTTATACAGCGCCTCCAGACCACTAACTTGGAAGAGTTCCGCCGCAAAGTGATAGGCATTTTCATTACTAACTTTAGTAATAAACGGACTTAACATCTCGCGGAAGGCACAAATGGAACTCTGCGCCGCATTCTGTAATTCGCTATCTTGGCGAGGCAAACTCTCGATATAGCTCCACACGGAGACGTGATTTTGTAACGCTTCACGAAATAGTACGCTCTGTGCCTTCTCACCGATACCTCGGGTAGGCAGATTGATTATTCGCGCTAACGTGTCATTATCGCTCGGGTTGAGCACAAAATTGAAATAAGCCATCAAGTCCATGATCTCCTTACGCGTATAGAAAGACATGCCCCCGTATACGCGGTAAGGTATATTCAACCGACGCAGAGCGGCTTCTACTACGCGGGACTGTGCCGAGGTGCGGTAAAGAATGGCAAAATCCTTGTAAGGCGCTTGTTCGCGCTGAGCTCTCTCCTTGATATTGTTAGCTATCCGCAGCGCCTCCTCGTTTTCGTTAGAAGGATTTAGTGGTCTGATAGACGCTCCTGCCCCCTGCGCGGCTTTACACTCCTTAGGGATCTGATTCGGATTGTAGCTTATCAGCAAATTAGCAGCACTTACTATTGCCGAAGTAGACCGATAGTTCGTAATCAGCTTAATGGTTTTGGCCTCAGGATAAAGCGAGGTAAAACCGAGGATGTTTTGTACACGTGCGCCGCGAAAGGCATAAATACTTTGTGCATCATCGCCCACCACGCAGAGGTTGCGATGCCGTTGCGCCAGAAGGTTCAGGATGTTGTTCTGTACTTCATTGGTATCTTGAAACTCATCTACCATGATGTAAGTAAAGCGGTCTTGGTAGTGCGATAAAATCTCTGGGTGCTCGTGGAATAATAGATGTGTATTCACTAGCAAGTCGTCAAAATCCATAGCATTATTCTGCCGCATCGCTTCCCAATACGCCAAATATATCTCACCGACGCGTGGACGATTCATATAAGCGTCCGCCTTACGAAATTTCTCGTTAGCCTGATAAGCCGAGGGTAATATGAGGTCGTTCTTACAACGAGAGATGATGCCAAATATGTCCCGCCCCTTATAAAGATCCTTATCTAAATTCTTATCTCGAACGATACGGTTTATTAGTGCTATGGATGCATTCGGATCATACACAGTGAAATTAGAACCATAGCCTAGGGTCTGAGCTTCCTCTCGTAGGAGGCGCATAAATATTGAGTGAAAAGTACCCATGTATAGGCGCGAGGTCAAATCTTCGCCTACAACCTGCTGGATACGACTTTTCATCTCTCGTGCTGCCTTATTCGTGAAGGTTAGTGCAAGAATAGAATTGGGGGAGATGCCTTGTGCTAAGAAATGGGCGATACGGTAAGTTAGAACACGTGTTTTCCCCGAACCAGCGCCTGCCACGATTAGTACTGGTCCCTCCAAAGTAAGAACTGCTTCTCGTTGTTCAGGATTTAATGCATCCAAGTAGGAAGACTCCGCCATGTTGTTATTCCTTTCGTACGTCTAACTTCTTTTTGTGCCTTAATGACAAGCAACAAAAATACGAAAAACCGAATACCCCTCAAGTAATTTCTAGCCCTGTTAAGTAGCCTATTTTAAGGTTGCGGCACGTACGTAGTGAGTGCAAATACTAATACGGATCTACGTCTACAGATACCCGCATAGAGGGATTATGGGTGCGAAAGACGCTGACTACATCTTGTAGAACTTTTTTATTGTAGGAAAGCGTCTGTGGACGAATTTTCAATAGAATCTGTTGTATAAATCGGCGTTCTATGAATGACACAAGGGGTATCACCGGACCAAAGATTTTACAGTCTATTTGTTCTTGGAGAAGGCTATGCAATACTTTTGCCCCATCACTCACCATCTTGCTGTTCGTGTGTGATAGCGTTATAACCACCAAACGGACGAAAGGAGGAT
>CAJPTS010000194.1 GCA_905373625.1 Bacteroidia bacterium | reverse complement strand
GCGCAGCGCGGATAGGTGGCGGGCGGAACAAGAAAGTCGAGCTGGGGTTTCTTGAGCTTAGGATATTGTACCACCTCGTGCTCAATCTCGCGTGTACAACCGTCATTGGCCACAACTGCTTTTATGAGTACGCGCTTCTCTTGCCCCGTGGTGGGTGCAGTGGGGATATTTATTATCTGCTTATAGTCTGTATCTGAACTCGTTAAGTTGGTATTGCCTATCAGCTGGGAGCTTGTGGAGAGTTGCGTGTGTGGCGTGGTGGTTATATCCCAAAGCTCTTCTTCGCGCCGTAGATTGAGCTTACGTGCGCCTTCCAAATCGGTAAAGTTTATCGGTACTTCGCCCGTGCCACAAAGTATGGAAGGTCCCGCCACGTTCGGATATAGGGCTGGGTGTACTTCGATGGTGATATTGGCTGTGGGGTGGAAATCGCAATAACGGGAGACCTCCACAGTATACTCCATCGTCTCCTTCGGGTTCTTCAGCTTTAGTTTGGGCAGGTTAGAGAAATTCGGGTTATGAGCTGTAGACCACCTATATCGCGCATACTCGAGTCCACCCATCGTGGCATCCAGCGTAATACTATCGCCACGACAGATCGGTATGTGTCCTCCTGCATCAATTACACCATTACTATTCTTTACTTTAATTCCAGGTTCAACTTGCTTAAATTCAGAGTAATAACCATAGAGGGCATCTTTATCGCCCCTACCATTAAGTACGCCAAGGTGAAACACGTTGTTTTCGCAGCGTAAACGGTAGGATATGAAATTCCCATGTGCGTCTTTCACCCTCAAAATATCAGCTGGTTGTCCTGGCAGTTCATCTACTTTCACCTGTATCCAGCGCCATTTATTAAGCGGAGACGTGGGAGCTAAACCGTCAAACATCTGCCAGTTATTCAAGTCGTTCAGATAGTCCTCAATCGCTTTTTCGCCCGATCCCGAGGGCACGCGTTGGAAAGTAGCCGTTGGGGGCGTTCCCGTACTCCAGTTCGTTCTATAAAGCTTAAAATTCCCTATTGTACAGAGATCGGGATCGGCAGGATCATAGAAAGCCATCAAATTAAGGTAACAGGGATACGCCTCTGCTTTTGATTTTGAACGGCTAAAATCTACGGTTTTAGATCCGACGCAGTGCTTTTCGCTAGAGAGAGGGGGAACGAGTGCTCCTGCGCGCTGTCCTTGCCATCTGCCTCCTTCTATTCCATCTGTTCCTGTCATTTGAAAGACAGCAACAGCATAGTCGTGCGACTGTACTGTATAGGCCTTCCGCGATCCCGTCATATGAAAAGCTCTTTGTTCGCGCGGTCCTAGCGTAATAGTGCCATAATCTGTTACATCGATAGTAGTTGCGGTGTGTTCACCAGCCGCCACATAAAAGTATTCTTTATCTATATGAGAACTATGTATCCCTCGCACAATCCCGTAGTTATTAGAAAGATAGGCATACGGTACCATCTGATCCATCACAATATCAGGATTGGGACCTTGCACTAATTGTTCTTGGTACGTGACCACAAAATTTCCCCCCGATGCTCCTGGTTCGCGCACTGTACGGATGATGGTTCCTGCTAGATTCTCGTCTGCCGTTCTTCCTGTCTGATATGCATTATTTAGCCCCGAGTTTTGATTATTAGCAGACAAATGGGAGAAATGCTCAGCATAAGGAGTTAAAATGGTACTTTCGCCTTTATTAAGCCAAAAATAATGCGTCCCAGCTGGCAGTGGCTCGCCCCACTTCCCGTTTGCCCCAGGCGCATTGGTATTCATCCAAATCTTTTTTGGCACTATCACACACAACTTCGTGTCATTCTCTAATGCCGTGATATTTATGGAGCGATACGGGGGAAGCTCGCGTCTATTATAACGACTATCAGAGAGTGAGAGATTGGTTTGACATGGTACTACAAAATATCCTGCTGATGCAGGCGAGCCTTTTAGTACCATTAACTCCCTATTCCATTCGGCGTCGATCTCTAAATAAGCATTAAACTTTTGTTTATACTTTAGCACTGGGACGGGAGGTGTACCTTGCATAACCGTATAATCTATAGCTTCTAACAGGATGCCTTTTTTAGTTCGATTTAGGTAAGGACGCGGATTGGTAGACGACATGTCGCTCTCGCTCCAGTCAAGTACATTTTCCAAGCATTGCTCTCGCTGCGCTGTCGTTGCAATTCGCAGGTTACCATTTTGAAAGGGCTGAAACATCCCATTCAACTCATTAGGACCTGGGGTTGCACTTTGCGAAGCTAAATTCACTCGAATCTTGCCATTAGCTGGTATTTCAAATACCTTAGGTGTAAAATTGGGTTCGGCGGGTAAACTGAGCCTGACCTTAACCATACCTCCCTGCGTAGCAGTAAGATGTAGGTAAACATTTATGGCGCGATTAGAAGCGGTATGGTATCGACACACTTCGGGGACGTCAAACCAATAGGTATAATACCCTTGAGCCCAAACCGTAATTGAGCAAAGGGAAAAAATAACAATTAGTAAAAGATGGGTCAGCGCACCTCGGAAATATTTTGATATAGTTTTCATGATTTTTCTCCCCTTCTAAAAGACAAATTGTCGCATCAAAATTAACGAGTCTTTCAGAAAATTAGTTAGCCGAGAATGGCTGAATCCACGTTATAATGCCGTGAAGTGACAAACTTATTCTCTTAATTTGTGCGAATACGATTACTGTAAAAAAAAGGAGCAGCCCAAAAGCTACTCCTCTAGGTAAAGTCTAGTGCGTGAGATCGCTAGTGTTTCAACCAGCGGTCTAACCAATTAAAGAACTCGTACTGCCATATTAAGACATTCTGAGGCTTGGATACGAAGTGTGTTTCATCTGGGTAAACACATAAACGTGAGGGTACGCCTAATAGTTGTGCAGCATTGAAAGCCTGAAGCCCTTCTGTGTACGGGATGCGAAAATCGCGCTCGCCTACAATTATTAGAATTGGCGTATTCCAGTTCTTAACCAATTTGTGTGGACTATTCGCATAGCTCCGTTGTGCTACATAGTTAGTCCGATCCCAATAGGGACCTCCAAAGTCGTGATTCGGGAAGAAGGTCTCTTCCGTAGCATTATAGAAGCTCTCAAAGTTAAACATCCCATTGTGAGCCACAAAAGCCTTGAAGCGGTTGTTGTGTACCCCTGCTAAGTAATATACCGAATAGCCGCCGTATGAAGCGCCTACAGCGCCGAGATGCTCCTTATCGCACCAAGGTTCGCGTGCCACCTCATCAATCGCAGTGAGATAGTCTCGAATGTTTTGCCCACTATAATCGCCCGAGATTTGCGCATTCCACTTTTGCCCAAAAGAAGGCACACCGTGCCGATTGGGTGCCACTACCACGTACCCCATCGACGCCATAAGCTGCAAATTCCACCGATAGCTGAAGAACTGACTCACGGTGCTTTGCGGTCCTCCTTGGCAATATAGCACGGTAGGGTAGCGCTTTGTAGAATCAAAATCGGGC
This sequence comes from Bacteroidia bacterium, assembly GCA_905373625.1. GTDB lineage: Bacteria > Bacteroidota > Bacteroidia > Bacteroidales > CAJPTX01 > Bacteroides_D. The sequence goes on along the minus strand of CAJPTS010000194.1, from coordinate 314 downwards.
GGATAGATAATCCAAGTGAGCATATTGCCACCGTCGGTTGTACGCATCCAGCGTCCTTCTACCTTACTAAACTTTATGGAAGCATAGATGTCTTGATTGATATGTGTAAAGGGCACACATTCACCATCGCGATATGTGTATAACTCTGCCCCTTTATTAAGCTGCGTAGTAGCTATGAGCCACTCGTTGTTTGCCGTGTAACCAGCCCACGTTACATTCCACTGCCCATCTGTCAGTTGACGGATCTCGCCACTCTCGGGTTCTAGTTCAAATAGTTGAACTGTCCCTTTAATACCACTGATTATGTATATGGT
>CAJPTS010000193.1 GCA_905373625.1 Bacteroidia bacterium | reverse complement strand
TCCGCTGTTAGCACTCCCCCGGCGTGCGTTAGAATCTTGGCTTAGCGAGCAAGAACTCAGCTATGTAGAAGATTCTTCTAATGCTACCGATGATTATACGCGTAATTTCATTCGCCACAATGTTTTACCTGCTTTCGCGAAAGTAAATAAACAGACGGTAAGGCATCTTTGCTCGCTGTCTAATCATGCCCAAGAAGCTTATGAAACGCTACGAACGGAAGCAGAGGCTATTTGGGGCAAAATAGAAACGCCCACAAACGTGTTATTTGATGCCCATTCTCCTCAGGTCGAGGCACACAGAGGTCTGGCAAATTTTTGGCTACGTGAACGCCTTCTATACTTGCAATTCAACGAGAATAATGTTGATACTTTACTAAAACTTCTCGCAGACGGACAAACAGGAAAGAAGGTACTGACTGATATGTGGGAAGCGTACATTGACCGAGGGAAGCTGGTAATAGTACCTCGTAGTACCATTCTGCCCAGTATTTTATACCCTGATCCGAGTGCAAGCGACGCTCATTTAAGATATACTCAAGAGGTTATAAAACAAGATCTTACACAATTAGAATTCAAGAAGTATGCGAATAGAGGAAAAGCCGTTGTACTTTTCGATCTTGATCTCATAAACTTCCCCCTCGTTTATCGTCCTTGGCGTGCTGGTGATACGATGCTGCCGTTAGGTATGCCCGTAGGGCAAAAAAAGAAAATCAGCGATTTGCTCACTGATGCACACTACCCTACTCATTTGCGCCGCGAGGCACGGGTTCTTGTTGATGCGCACGAACAGATTCTTTGGTTGCCCCGAATCCGCCAGTCATCGCACGCAGCTTTATCTCCCACTACACGCTGTGTGCTGGTAGTAGAAGTCCTCGATTCTATCGGTCTCTAAACGGACTATATTTCCCAATTTATTCTGATCGCGTCGTCAAATCCGACGCAATTACGAAGGCATTAAGAAGTTTAATGGCGTGACGTGTTTAGAATTTTACGTAAAAAAATAATTACCTTTGCTTGTGTAGTGGAAAGAGGCGTGGGATCTTCGCAGAAATTTTATAAAGTATTAGGATCGATGGATAAAGTTCGCGTAGCAATAAATGGTTTTGGGCGCATAGGACGGATGGTGTTTCGTGCCATTCATGAGCGTGAGGACATAGAGGTCGTAGCGATCAATGGGTTAATGGATGGTGCTACAGCTGCCTACCTGACAAGATATGACTCCACACAAGGACGCTTCCCTGGACAAGTGGAATTTGATGGTAAGGATCTGATAGTAGATGGTCGCCGCATCTTTCTCTCGCAAGAAGCCGATCCGCGTAAAATAGACTGGGGTAATACGAATCCGGAAGTGGTGGTAGAGTCCAGCGGAGTCTTTCGTAAGAAGAGCGCGCCTAATGGAGGGTACGGAGATCATCTTCGCGGCAGTGTAAAGAAGGTTGTTCTCACAGCACCTGCTAAAGACTCGATAGATCGTATGGTAGTGCTCGGAGTAAACGATGATGTGATCCGTCCTGAGGATCAGTTCGTTTCTAACGCTAGTTGCACCACAAACTGCCTTGCTCCGATGGTTAAGGTACTCCACCAGCATTTGGGTGTAGAGCGCGGTTTTATGACCACGGTACACTCCTATACAAATGACCAACGCATTCTAGACCGTGTACACGAGGATCTACGCCGTTCACGTGCTGCTGCGGTTTCACAGATCCCGACTACGACGGGGGCAGCCAAGGCAATGGGTATTATTATGCCCGAGTTAAAAGGTCTGCTTGATGGAATCTCTATTCGCGTACCAACCCCTACGGGCTCGTCTGTTGATTTTGTTTGTAACGTAAAGAAGACGGCTACGGTAGAGGAAATTAACGCTATGATGAGGGCAGAAGCGCAAAAAGCCGAGATGCGTGATATTTTCTCGTATACTGAAGACCCCATAGTATCAGCAGACATTGTACACGATATGCATAGTACCATTTTTGATGCCATGAGTACAAAGGTTATCGGTAACATGGTGAAGGTCTTAGGTTGGTACGATAACGAGTGGGGGTATTCCTGCCGCGTGGCAGATCTCTGCAAGAAAGTGGTTCTGATGAGCAGATAGCCGCTCTGATCTGAGTATTGTTTAATACTTCGTATGACGCTCGAGGAGCACCAGTTCTAATACTGATGCTCCTTTTTTACTAGTCATGTTTTTTTTTCGGTTAAATAGCCCACTATATTTATGGGGCTTTATGGGGAGCGGTAAGTCTTCCTTAGGTCGTTCCTTAGCACTCAGGTATGAGTTACCTTTTTATGAGACGGATGCCATGGTAGAATCGCACGTTGGCGAATCAATTACTTCCATTTTTCAAAATGAGGGCGAGGCGGCTTTTCGTTGCTATGAGCAGGAGATTCTGCACAGTATACCCACGAACACTCCTTCGATCGTTGCAACAGGTGGAGGGCTTCCGTGTTTTTCAGACAATGCGCAATGGATGCGTGCACATGGTTTTACCCTCTATCTTTCACTTACAGTAAAGGATCTAACCGCGCGTCTGGCACATTCGCATACACAACGCCCTCTTTTACAGGGGAAGCACGGTGCATCTCTTCAGGCATACATAGCGGCGCTTCTCGCACAACGCGAGCCTATCTACAGGCAGGCGCATCTGTCTATTGATGGCAATTTTGCTTCGCCCGAATATCTACAAGAGCTCTTTGAAAAACAAGGTATGCCGTTTACCGATTAGGTATACTTTTTTTGCCTACTAATCCGTTAGCTCTTACACTTTGTAGTGAGCTTTTATAAAGCGAGCTATTTGATTCTTGATTTATGCTTTTGCTTTCTTTCCCAACCCAAAAAATAGTATTTTTGCACATAGAGAAGGATAAATAGAATATTATGACCGAACGAAGCGAGCAAGAGCTAGGTCGGCTGGCAGCTCTTGAACAATTGCGAACCTTAGGAATAGACCCCTATCCCGCAGCCCTTTACCCCATAACCCACCATATAGGCGATCTCATAACAAATTTTGATGCGCTTGCGGCGTCGGGCGAGCGTGTGGTTGTGGCGGGCAGAATCCGTGCGCGACGTATTATGGGGAGTGCTTCCTTTTTGTCTTTGCAAGATGAGTCGGGTACTATACAAGGTTATGTAAAACGCGACGAGCTGTGTCCTACAGAGGATAAAACATTTTACAACACAGTCTTCAAAAAGTTGCTTGACTTAGGCGATTTTATCGGTCTCGAGGGTAAGATGTTTCGCACACAGACGGGCGAGATAAGTATTCATGTAGAGAAACTAGTCATACTTGCAAAATCTATTCGCCCCTTACCCGTAGTGAAAGAGAAAGACGGGGTTCAGTACGATGCGTTTACAGATCCAGAGCTTCGTTACCGTCAGCGTTATATAGATTTGGCATTGAATGCAGAGACGCGTCGCACTTTTCGCCAACGGCAGCAGATAATCGCGGCTATGCGTTGCTTCTTTGATGAAAGCGGTTATTTGGAAGTAGAGACGCCCGTCCTCCAACCGATAGCAGGTGGCGCTTCTGCTCGCCCTTTTGTCACTCATCATAATGCGCTTGATATTCCCCTATTCCTCCGTATCGCCAATGAACTTTACCTCAAACGTTTACTTGTAGGGGGGTATGACGGTGTCTATGAATTTGCTAAAGATTTCCGAAACGAGGGGATGGATCGTAAGCACAACCCAGAGTTTACGGTTTTGGAAATCTACGTAGCTTACAAAGATTATCTCTGGATGATGGACTTCGTGCAGGAGATGTTGTGTCGTGTCGTGCAGGCAGTTCATGGTCAGCTACAGTTC
>CAJPTS010000192.1 GCA_905373625.1 Bacteroidia bacterium | reverse complement strand
ATGCAGCTGACACTGATCTATCGCATAGGTGTAATGCAATCCTTCGGGCAGTGCAGGAGCAGCAACGCCTGAACGATAAAACTGATTTCCTACAAAGACGCGTGCTTCGTCCCAAAGTCCCAGCTTTAAGAAATTGTTTAGTATAAGTGCTCCGCCTTCAACAATCAGCGACGAGATGTTACGTTTCTGTAACTCGGCAAGTAGTACGCCCTCTATCCCTTTCATGTAATCTACAAACACTAGCTCAGTATTAGGGATTTTGGCGAAGTTCTCTCCACGAGTACTGGCCGCCAGATTATTGCCCGCTATGATTAGTGTGGGTGTAGTACCATCAAAAAGATGAAGCGTATGAGGAAGTCGTAATGTACGATCCATTACCACACGCAGTGGGTTTTTACCACTCCAGTACCGCACGGTGAGTTCAGGATTATCACGTAGTGCAGTATTCGTTCCCACCAAAATAGACATTTCCTCGCTGCGCCATTTGTGCACCAACATACGGCTTTTCTCATTCGTAATCCACCGATACGGCTCGCCCGCTGCGCGATTGGAATCGATAAAACCATCAAGCGTCTGCGCCCATTTCAGTATAATGTATGGTCGCCGTTTGTTGTGAAAGGTAAAGAATCGACGGTTGAGTTCTTTAGATTGCTCTTCTAGCACGCCCACTTCTACATCTTTTCCCGCATTGCGCAAAAGCTCAACACTTTTCCCGTGTACGAGCGGATTCGGATCGAGGGTGGCAATGACAACTCCGCGTATGGGGCGCTGTATAATCGCCTCGCAACAAGGCGGCGTCTTTCCTACATGTGTACATGGTTCGAGTGTAACGTATAGAGTAGCGTCAGTGAGATCTGCATGTTTGGCGTCAGCTAGCTGAAAAGCCATGATTTCGGCATGCGCTCCTCCATATTGAGCATGATATCCCTCAGCAATAATCTCATTACCTCGTACTAAGACAGCGCCGACCATGGGGTTTGGGGCTACAAAACCCATCCCATTACGCGCAATCTCAATAGCACGCCCCATGAATACTTCATCCAGCGTGCGTTGTCCACCTTCGATTGACATTTTCCACATACCTTTGTTACAAAGATAGCAGAAAGTGATTACTCGGCTCGCTTTGCTTCGTCGTCTAAAAGACGAACTGCAAGAAATGGGGTTGCAAGAGGAGGTGGAGAGTTCCTATCGGCTCATCGCCGAACACCTCTACAATGCTCCTTTTCACTTACTTTATACCCAAGCGCACGAAGGAGTAACAGAAGCGCAAATAGCATTGCAGGAGCATATATTGATGGAGTTGCGAACGGGTAAACCGCTCCAGTACATATTGGGGAGTGCTTATTTCTACAATCGTGCTTTTCGTGTAACCCCCGACACACTCATCCCGCGTAGGGAAACAGAAGAGTTGTGTGCTATTGTGCTACGTTATTTACCCCCACAAATATCCCTCTGTGGCTTGGACTTGTGCACAGGGAGCGGTTGTATAGCTATCACGCTAGCACTCGAAAATGCACATTGTACCTTAGAAGCACTAGACGTGAGCCCTGCTGCACTAGCGATTGCACGCGAGAATGCACAACGTCTGAAGGCGGACGTTGCCTTTGTAGAGACTGACCTGTATAGGTGGGAAGGCGGTGCGCGGTGCTACGATTTCATTGTGAGTAATCCACCCTATATACCACAAATTGATGGTAAGAGTATGTCGCGTCGCGTCTATGACTTTGAGCCTCATTTAGCACTTTTTGTTCCGACAAAAACGCCCTTGCTGCCCTACCAGCGCATTGCATACTTAGCAGCGCGGTTATTAAAAAATGGCGGTTTTGTTGCTTGCGAGATTTACGAGACCCTAGGTCATGAAACTGCTGAAGTGTTTAGAGTTGCGGGATTAAAAAACGTCTCCGTACATTGCGATTTTTGGGGCAAAGAACGTTTTGTATTAGCTATGAAAGAATGACAGAGCACGAACAGCAACTCCTGATTTGGGCGCAAGGCCAATGTGCACGTCAAGAGTATTCACGCAGGCAGATGTACCAACGTCTGGCAAAGCGAGGCGCGAGCCAAGAGGAGTGCAATTACATACTCTCCGCGCTGGAAGACGACGGCTTTATCAATGAACTGCGCTTTGCAAGGGCGTTTGTGCACGATAAATTCCACTTTGAGAAGTGGGGACGTCTAAAAATTGCTTTTAAGCTCTCTGTAGACCATCAGATAGCGCAAAGTATAATAAATGAGGCTCTGTCACAACTGAACGCAGAGGCTGAACTCTGCCTATTAGAAGAGTTACTTTTGGCAAAGCTAAGACGTGGCGATCCGCTGACGCCCGAAGCAAAGCTAAAGCTCTTTCATTTTGCTGAACAACGAGGCTTTACCAGAGCACAGATTTATACGGTATTGAAACAGATTGGTAGCAATGATGATTGCGACGAGTAAATATCACCGCATTTCCGAATAAATATTTGCAGTAATGACTCCTATTATATCTCCCTCGCTTCTCTCGGCCGATTTTTTACACTTGGAACGCGACCTTACACTGCTGAACCAGAGTGAGGCCGATTGGTTACACCTCGACGTAATGGATGGCGTCTTTGTACCGAACCTATCGTTTGGTTTTCCGATCATGGAACAAGTGGCTCGTGTTACTCGCCTTAAGCTCGATGCACATCTGATGATTATCGACCCAGATCGTTACATTGATCGCTTTGTAGCATTGGGGTTACACGTACTCACTGTGCATTACGAGGCGTGTACGCACCTACATCGCACTCTCATGCATATTCGTGAGCTCGGTGCACTGGCTGGCGTTTCCCTCAATCCGCACACGCCCATCAGTTTGTTGGAAAGTATTTTGCCGTACACAGATCTGGTACTCATAATGAGCGTAAACCCAGGATTTGGTGGACAGTCCTTTATTCCTACCACCTTTGAGAAAGTTCGTTCGCTTCGTACAATGGCAGAGCGTCTTCAACCGAACTTGATCATCGAAATTGACGGTGGTGTTAATACGCAAAATGCAGGCGCACTGTACGCAGCAGGCGCTACGGCTCTGGTGGCTGGCAATGCCATATTCAAATCGCCCGCCCCGTTGCAAACTATACACGAGTTAAAGAACGCATAAAATAGCAGAAGCCTCAATTTAGCGTAGTGTATTTCTCCTGTTTTCTTACGAAACACTAACTTTGTGCTATAACCTTCCAGAGCTAATCTGCTCGAATCAATTGGGAGAAACTGACTGATGGAGATAGAAAAAACAGCAATTGAAGGTGTATTTATCGTACACCCCCATATTCACCGTGATGTACGCGGGTTGTTTTACGAATCTTTCAACGCACAAGGGTGGGATGCCCTAGGCTTCCAAAATGTCTTTGTGCAGGACAATGTGGCAGAATCGGGCTACGGCGTAATCCGTGGTCTCCACTTACAAGTACCACCTTCAGCCCAAGCCAAACTGGTTGGCGCGTTACAAGGGCGTATATTAGACGTGGCGGTAGATCTTCGCAAGCACTCCCCCACTTACGGTCAGCATGTGGCAGTATGGTTAGATGACGTGGAACACGCCATGCTGTACATCCCACACGGGTTTGCGCACGGTTATGCCGTACACAGCCAGCACGCGGTGGTGCTCTACAAGTGCGATGCTTTATGGAATCCGTTAGCCGAGGAAGGCATCGCTTATAATGACCCCACGTTAGCCATAGACTGGGGCATCCCGACTGAGCAGGTGATAATCTCGGAAAAGGATAAGCGCAACCCGCCTTTGCGGACGATATAGGAAAAGTGGTTCTTTACAGTACTACTAACTTCCAAAGCATATCTTAAGC
>CAJPTS010000191.1 GCA_905373625.1 Bacteroidia bacterium | reverse complement strand
ATACGCGCACGGGGTACGATAAAGGACATTTAGCGCCTGCGGGCGACATGGCGTGGAGTGAAAATGCCATGAAGGAGTCATTTTATTTCACCAATATATCTCCGCAGCTCGCGGCGTTTAATCGTGGCATATGGAAAGAGCTGGAAGAGCAAGTGCGTTTTTGGGTGACACAATATGATACGCTTTATGTAACCACAGGACCGCTCTTTTTAAGGGCAATGCCTACCATAGGACACAATCAGATTAGCATACCGTCGCACTTCTACAAGGCTCTTCTTACGCGCCATGGTGGTAACTGGCAGGCGGTGGGCTTTTTGATGGAAAACAAAGCCTCACAATGGGCGTTAGATTCCTTCCGTTGTACGATAGATAGCCTCGAGCAGCTGACGGGTTTAGATTTTTTCCCTCTGCTTGCAGATTCTGTGGAAGTAAAAGTGGAGAGTAAGTACAATAAAATATTTTGGCATGCTAAGTAATAATGATCTAATGGGAGGTGTACCGACTCCCCAACGAAGTGCTTTTGCGGAACTCCTTTTACTCGTTGCACTCATAATTGGGGGCGCATTAGTGACTGGTGTGATAGCATCAGGTATTGGAAAGTTGTTCCCAGCATACGCCTCAGCGCCCGCCATGTTGCGTTTTACGCAATTTTATTCTACCATAATCTCGATAGGCTTGCCCGTACTGGTTTGGCGTCGAGTGCATCAGGAGTCGCTTATGTTGTACTTTGACGCCTCGCGTTTTAGTGGGCGAGACCTTCTCTTCGCCTTCATCTTTGTACTCATCATACAACCCGTGGTTTGGTTGCTGGTTTACCTGAATAGTCTTTTGCCACTCCCCGAATGGGCTACCAGTATAGAGCAGAAAGCTGAGATTCTTATACAGGAATTGCTTTGTACGGATCAATGGTATACGTTATTCGCCAATATCGTTGTAATAGCCATTGTGCCCGCCGTGTGTGAGGAGATGCTATTTCGCGGCTTGTTACAGTCTTTTTTTTCCCGACGTGGCATGAATGCCCACCTAGCAGTCTGGCTAGTGTCCATCATTTTTGGTGTAGTACACTTTCAGTTTGCTGGTATTTTTGCACGTATATTTCTCGGCGCAGTGCTCGGTTACCTATTTCATTACAGTCGTACCCTTTGGTTACCCATTGTCGTACACGCGCTTAACAATGCAGGGTCCGTCATACTTTATTTTGTGCAATACAACTTGACGGGGAGTACGGATTCTACTGATCCTGAGTTCAATCTCATCATACTCAGCGCTGCACTACTTGGCCTTGTAGGCTTTGTTTATTTGCTACGGAGATTCTACGTAGATAAGACAACCGAGCAGGACTGCATAGATTAACAGAGAGTTAGTCCGCTGCGTTTTTTTGCGCTTTGCAGGAGGTCGGGCAAAAGTCCTGATAGCACGCATGTGAAATGCTTAAAACGGGATTAGCATTTTGAAGTATGATACGCCCCCCTATCGCCCGTACCACAACTGGGTAGGAAAGCCCGCAAGTAGCTTTTTACTAAATTTGCAGTGTAAAGATAAGGAGTATAATTAGTTATGGAACAGGCAGGATTGATAGAAAAGCTTGAGAAAATTGTTGAACGTTATCAGGAGGTCGAGAAGCTGTTGGGCGAGCCCGATGTGATGAACGACATGAAGCGGTATGTTCAGTTGAACAAAGAGTACCGAGATCTTGCCCCAATCGTAGACGCCGCTAAGCGCTACCGTACGCTACAGGCAGATTTGCAACAGGCACGTGCTATACTAGCTGAGGAGAGCGACCCAGATTTGCGGGAACTTGCCAAGCAAGAAATAGAAGAGTCCGAACAGAAAGTTGACCCCATGGAGGAGGAGATCCGCTTGCTCCTCTTACCAGGCGATCCGCAGGACGGCAAAAATGCAATTGTAGAAATACGAGCAGGAACAGGTGGTGACGAGGCGAGCCTCTTTGCGGGTGACCTCTTCCGGATGTATTCTTATTTCGCCGAATTGAGAAAGTGGAAACTTGAGGTCACCTCTATGTCCGAGGGTACAGTTGGCGGTTACAAGGAAATAGTCTTCTCATTAAAGGGGGACGGCGTCTACGGGATTATGAAATATGAGTCTGGCGTACATCGTGTGCAGCGAGTGCCACAGACCGAGACTCAAGGACGCGTACATACATCCGCTGCCTCGGTTGTAGTGTTGCCAGAGGCGGAAGAGTTTGATGTGGAACTGAAGATGGAGGACATCAGAAAAGATACCTACTGTTCTTCTGGTCCTGGGGGACAGAGCGTTAATACTACCTACTCGGCTGTACGACTGACGCACATTCCATCGGGCATTGTAGTACAGTGTCAGGATCAGAAGTCGCAGATTAAGAATTTTGAAAAAGCCCTCATAGAACTGCGCACTCGTCTTTACAACATTGAGTATCAGAAGTATTTGGACGGCGTAGCATCACAACGCAAAACCATGGTATCTACGGGCGACCGCTCTGCGAAGATCCGTACGTATAACTTCCCACAAGGGCGAGTAACAGATCACCGGGTTAACTATACGGTGTATAATTTGGACGCCGTACTTAACGGGGCGCTAGATTCTTTTATAGAGCAATTGCAAATTGCTGAAAACGCTGAACGCTTGCGTGCGAGTGGCATCTAATGTAACACAAGAAACACACTATAATGGACGCGAATCATTTGTATGAGCAGATTGTTAAGAAACAGAGTTTCCTGTGTGTAGGACTTGACACCGACTTGCGCAAGATCCCTGTATCGCTAGCAGGGAAGCACGACCCAATGTACGAGTTCAATAAGGCTATTATCGATGCAACGGCAGATCTCTGTGTAGCTTATAAGCCCAATATGGCCTTTTATGAAGTAAATGGTGCACGGGGTTGGGAATCTTTGGCACGGACGGTACAGTACCTGCGCGAGCATCACCCAGACATCATGATCATTGCTGACGCTAAGCGGGGGGATATCTCTAATACGGCGTCGATGTATGCAAAGAGTATGTTCTCGGCAATGGATTTTGATGCCGTGACCATTGCACCTTATATGGGTCGCGATGCTGTCCAACCCTTTTTGGAGTACGTTGGACGCTGGGTTGTTTTACTCGCCGTTACGTCTAATCAGAGTTATGATGACTTTCAGACTCTTGAAGTAGCCTCACCGCGTGGCGGACAGCGGTTGCTTTTTGAGGAAGTACTAGAGCGCTCGCGTCATTGGGGACACGAAGGAAATATGATGTACGTGGTGGGGGCTACACACGCTTCGGTGCTAAAAAAGGTTCGTGCCATAGTTCCAGAGCATTTCTTGCTCATTCCTGGTGTCGGACACCAAGGGGGGAGTTTAGATGAGGTGGTACAGTACGGAATGAATCGGCGTTGCGGCTTACTGGTGAACTCGGCACGTGGTATTCTTTATGCCGATGGTGGCTCGCACTTTGCTACAGCTGCACGGGAGAAAGCCAAGGAGCTACAGCAGCAGATGGCAAAGCACTTGGCTGCGTTGCCCAATAAATAGTTTCTTCTATAAACATTTACGCACCGCTAAACCTTTTTACGCTTCATGCAAGCGTAGGCGATTGTGCGCAGTTTGTACTATTTCTGTTTTTGGTAGGTTGTACTCAGTAAACCGCAGGCAGCATCTATATCCATCCCGCGCGAGGCTCGAATGGTGGTATGTACACCCGCATTGTTCAGACGGTCGCGCATGCGTATAAGGACGGTATCCTTCGGACGAGAGAATTCTGCACCATCGTGCGGATGATAGCTTATCAGGTTCACGAGGCACGGGATGGGGCGTAGGAGCTTCACTAATTCTTCTACATGGCGTGCCGAGT
>CAJPTS010000190.1 GCA_905373625.1 Bacteroidia bacterium | reverse complement strand
ATATAAAGAGTGATTCTGGCATCTAGTAAACTTTTTGAGTAGGTAAAAAATAGGGCAAACCTCGTGCTGCGATTCGCCCCATTGTAAGTCTTGGTATCACTACTTTACACAGAACATGTAACGAATTCCGTGTATACGATACATTCGTTTAGTCTCCGAGAGCTTGAACAGATAATCCACAATAAGCATATTCGAGTTCAGAATGGGCTTAGGGGTTATTTGCGGTGCGAGTTTGTAGCAATATCGCGCTGCACTCAGAGCGTCAAATTATGCGATTGCATAATGCGAAAGAAGCGATCCCGCACAATGGAATACTCACTTGCATGCTCTAACTTCTTTATTAGTTCGTAGTGTTTTCCCTTTCCCTATCGCTCGTTTTGCACGTTCTAAGTAAATTACTCTGCTTACTGTTTAGAGGCGTCATTATAGCCGCGTTTGATGTGTAGTATTGCCAAAAAATCCTCTATGGGCATGATCTTTATACCGTGTCCTTTATCTTGCATATCAAGGGCTTTTCGGTTCTTAGTGCTTAGTTCTTCTGAAGCTCGAAAACCCACGATAAGAAAATCGGTTGCGCGTGTTACAGAGCGCTGTGGAGTCGCACCAAGGGCAATAGCTATCTGGTGCATTTTCTCTCGTTTGCCAATTGGAGATTCACCTGTAAAGCAGATAGTTTTCCCAAAAAAGATGGTCGCCTCCTCTGGGATTTGGCTCAGGTTAAAGAGTTCATTACTCTTTTTAGCAGTTGGCGTTTTCTTGCAAGGGGAAGATGAGTATTTCTCCTTTTTGAAGGGACGAAAATAATTCGGAGAGAAGCATCCGATGTTGTAATCTTGATTTTCCAAAAGAGAACCATATGTCTCTGTAGCGTTCTCTCTTAGGATTCGCAGAAAGACCTCTGCACAAGCTGCGGCATCGGCGCCTGCATTATGATGCTGTGTAAAAGGTATATCTAGTGCGAAACAAAGCGCCGATAGTCCAAATTCACTAAGTGATGTAAAGGTACGCCTGGCCAGTTGGTACGAGCAGACAAATACACACGAGGGAAAAGGTATAGAATGCGCAAGCAGAGAGTCGTAGAGCACGTAGGAATCAAAGGCACTGTTGTGCATGACAAGGAGTTGGTTTTCAAGGTAAGGACCTACTTCTGGCCAGAGTTCATGAAAAGTTTTACAGTTGATCGTATCTTCGGGTCTAATGCCATGTACCCCGATATTTATTCTATTATACTGATTGTTCGGGGGTTGCACGCGCCAAGTCTTTGTCTCGCACAGAATACCGTCTTTTACAACCGTAAGCCCAATCTCACAGATCGAATTTCGTAACGGGGTAGCTGTCTCAAAATCGAGCGCTACAAAATTGGTGTCATGCAGCACATTTCGTTCCAGATCAAAGGGGAGGGCATCATTTTCTACTCTTATCACATCTTGCGAATAAAAGTTCTTATTTCTTACATTTATCTCTTCTCCAAAGAGGTTCACTTGTGTTCGTTTTGTTTCCATAGGGATCTCTTGAGTTACTAATGAAACTTTCTGATCTGTTGAACAAAAATTACAACGACAAATTTACGAAAAGTAAATTTTTAGAAGTTAAGTCACTAAAATGTATCGTAGATGCTTATTCTTTGTTAACCAATGTTCCTTTTTTATGGCAGTTTGCGTTAATGCTGTGTATCGCGTTGTTTTCTTTTGAGGCTTTTCCCTAGCCTCATTCTCTGTCTAGCGAGCACCTAAAGGTAGAATGTTTCAAAATAAGAGATTTGCAACAAAATTATTATTTTTAAGCATGAAAACTATAATTGAACGTCTGGGAAAGCACTTCTATGGTGCTAATCCGCAAGAGCGGAGAAAGGGGATACGGAGTATAATTGCATTCCTAGTGTGCAGTTTAATTTTTATGGTCTTTTGGTTTGTACCCCCAAATCTATATGGGCTGCCTTCAGACCTCCCTATTACGCAGCAGAGAGTCATAGCCCTTTTTATCTTTGCGGCGCTGCTTTGGGTAGCTGAGCCTGTGCCTGCGTGGGTCACCTCTATAACAGTGTTGGTACTCTTGTTGCTTACGGTCTCTGATAGCGGTTTTATGTTTTTCCGCTCAGATACCGAAGGTACACTCGGCACGCTCATCAATCATAAAACCCTCATTCACACATTTGCAGATCCCATCATAATGCTCTTTATGGGCGGCTTTGTATTAGCCATGGCTGCAAGCCACGTAGGGCTCGATGTTGCCATAGCGCGTCTGTTGTTAAAACCTTTCGGAACGAAGTCGGAGAATGTCCTTTTAGCCTTCATACTCATTACTGGGCTTTTCTCCATGTTTATTAGCAACACGGCGACCGCAGCACTCATGATAACCATACTCACCCCCGTACTTAACACATTGCCCAAAGACGGAAAGGGGCGTATAGCTCTCGCGCTTGCCATTCCTGTCGGAGCTAATATAGGGGGGATTGGTACGCCCATAGGAACACCTCCAAACGCGATTGCCCTAAAGTACTTAAACGATCCAGCAGGGCTAAATCTCAATATCGGGTTTGGCGAATGGGTGGCCTATATGATGCCACTGACTTTTCTCCTCCTATTTATCTCGTGGTTACTCCTGAAATGGCTCTTCCCTTTTAAGCAAAAGCGTATCCATTTGGTTATAACAGGAGGACTCAAGAAGGGGTGGCGTACGCAAGTGGTCGAGATCACGTTCTTGCTAACCGTCTTACTTTGGATGTTTGATAAACTAACAGGCATTCAAGCTGGCGTAGTTGCGTTAATCCCTATCGCCATTTTTAGTCTATTGGGCGTCATTACCAAAGATGATCTTGGAAAGATAAACTGGAGTGTGCTTTGGATGGTTGCGGGCGGTTTTGCATTGGGCGAGGGGATGAAAGAAACAGGCTTAGCACAAACCATAGTGAGCTCTATCCCATTTAATGCGTGGCCAGCATTTGTAGTCATAGTGGTCTCAGGGGTGGTATGTTGGTTACTTTCTACTTTCATAAGCAATACCGCTACAGCAGCTCTCCTTATGCCTATTCTCGCAGTGGTGGGCGTAGGAATGACAGAGCTTCTGCTTCCCTTCGGAGGCGAAAAGACATTACTCATCGGGCTTGCCCTCTCGGCTTCACTTGCTATGATGTTACCCGTAAGTACGCCTCCGAATGCCATTGCGCATTCCACTGGTTTCATTGAGGTGCGCGATATGGAGCGCTTCGGATTGCTGACGGGTATCATTGGGCTTGCTCTGGGCTATGGCGCACTGATCCTCTTTGGCAGACTGCTGTGGTAATTTTACAAAGCGTGTAATACGTGCGCCCTGCGTGTTTCGCGTGGGGCGTAAGTTTTTATCCGACACAACAAATAGGTTGGGGGTAGGGCGACTAAAATATAAGTTTCGCCCTTTATAACTAGTGGGGGAGGAGAAGAATCACTACCTTTTACCTCTTCGCGCGCTTTATAGCGTCATTTAGCGCCCTTTTTTCATTAAAGAACAAGGGTGCCAAAATTTTTATTTTGGCACACTCTCTTTAGGTATGTGCAGAACGTGTAAAAAGCAAGGCGCTGAGCATGAATGAGAAGGGAGCGTACAGAGGTACGTGACCGACCCCGAACTTCTCAAGCTGCACAGTAGTCTGCGCATTATGAAACATCGTAAAGAAATTTGGCATCCCAGTATACTCAGAATACGTAGAATGCACGTTCTTCTCTACTAAATTTTCTCCCCCTTTAAGCGCGATTCTATGAGCGTTTCCACCTGTTCTTGGATTATCGGGAGGCGAATCTCTGCGAGTACATCTTGCAAGAAAGCACGCATCAGTAAGCGTGTGACTTCTTTGGGTGGTATGCCGCGCGTTAGCATATAGAAC
>CAJPTS010000189.1 GCA_905373625.1 Bacteroidia bacterium | reverse complement strand
GAAAGAGAAAACTTCTCTATATTGATAAAACACAGTATGTTGCTGATTTACTAGAAGGGGGGGGCATCTATTTTCTCAGCCGTCCGCGACGGTTTGGCAAGAGTCTTTTTCTGTCAACGTTGGCAGCCTATTTTGAGGGGAAGAAGGATCTATTTACAGGACTAGCGCTCGAGCAAGCAGAACAAGAGCTTGCAGCCAAGGAGGGGCGCGAGGCGTGGGAGACGTACCCCGTGTTACGTATCGATTTGAATGCCAAAAACTATATTGACAGAGAGAAGCTTCTGGAGCGACTTTCGTTCTGTCTGGATGACTTGGAAAGAAAGTATGGTGTTCGTAACCTCTATAAAATTCCAGAAGATAGATTCCAGTATCTAATAACGACTCTATATCAAAGAACAGGGCGACAAGTAGTTGTCCTAATAGATGAGTATGATAAACCCTTAACAGATGCTCTTCATCTCCCAGAATTGTATGAAACCTACAGAGGTCTACTGCAAGAATTTTATTCTGTAATCAAGAACTGTGATGCATATTTGCGGTTTGTTTTCCTGACGGGTGTCTCGCGCTTCGGTAAATTGACCATTTTTAGCGGTCTCAATAGCCTGAATGATATTAGTATGGATGAGCAATATGCAGGCATTTGTGGAATAACAGAAGAGGAACTTTTAGAAAACTTTGAGCCCGAGATTGAACTGCTTGCAAAGGAGCGTGCACTATCATATGACGACACGTTAGCCGAGCTAAAAAAATACTATGATGGCTATCAGTTTACTGACGAGAAGGACGTACATGTATACAACCCTTTCAGTGTGCTTAATGTGCTTCAAAAGAAAAAATTCGATGATTATTGGTATGCCACTGGCACGCCGACTTTCTTAGTTAAGTACCTTAAGCGACGTAGGTTCTTTTTACCTGACTTGGAAAAAAACGTCAAAATGGGGAATGATGGATTACTAATGAGCCCCATCGAGGCACGCGATCCTGTTCCGATCCTTTTTCAAACAGGGTATTTAACCATTAAAAAGAAACTTGCAGCTTCGTATTATCTTGGCTTTCCAAACGAAGAGGTTCGCTATGGGTTTATGAAAAATCTGCTACAGGGCTACTATAATACCGTAACTGACTCGGGGGCAGAAATAGATAACTTCTTGGAAGAAATTTATGCAGGGGATGTTGACGCATTTATGACGCGTATAAAAGCAATTATTGGTGGCATCCCATACAGCAATAAGAAGAAAGAAGAGTACCGCGAGGAAAACGGCGAAGTGGCTGTTTATTTGATATTCTCGTTAATGGGGCGGTATATACAAACCGAGGTACACACACCAGGCGGGCGTGCAGATGCGGTGGTACACACCCAAAATGCCATTTACATCTTTGAGTTTAAGATGGAAGGAGCTGGCACGCCAGAGGACGCATTGGCACAAATTAAGGAAAAAGGTTATGCAAACCGTTACCTTTCTGAGGGTAAAAAGATAGTTTGTATCGGAGTGACCTTTGACCCCAAGACGCGGAATATAAGTGAGTGGAGCGTCTGCGACGCAAGTAAGAAGTAAAAAGCTAAAAGCTAGAAATAGGTACAAAGTACGAAGTCCCAAGTTCAAAGTAAAACCCAGATTCTAATCGCCTCGCGTGTACTTCGTACCTCGAACCTCGTACCTAAAATGTTGCCCGCAACGCCCTGTCGTTGTGAAACTACGAAAATAATCGTATTGCGTTCTTACCTTGTTTTGCACTGCGGGTCGGAATATGTCGTTTACAACACTGATAATCATTGCCTTTGTAGGGGGAGGCGCGCCTCGCCCAGTATAATACGCAATGCGATCTTTTCTCCCCTGGTGCAAACTGGGGGAATTCGTTGGCAACCATGCTACCATGTTGATTTATAACGATTTCTGGGCGTAGCAGACTACGCCCTTACATAAACCCCAAAATGCAATAAATTATCTGCTCAAAAGACTAACTAATCTTACTACCGTTTTCTACGCTACCCTCGGGATTCATAACGTGCAATACGCCATCTCCCCCTTGTGCAAAAAGTAACATCCCGTGCGACTCGACGCCTTTAATTTTACGCGGAGCAAGGTTCACGATGACCGTAACCTGCTTACCTATTAAAGATTCGGGCGTAAAAAACTCTGCAATGCCAGATACAATAGTGCGTTTATCTATACCTGTGTCTACGAGCAGTTTAAGCAACTTCTGTGTCTTGGGTATGCGTTCAGCCTCAAGTACAGTGCCGATGCGCAGATCGAGCGCTTCGAACTGTTCAAAGCTAATATCGTCTTTAGCTGGGGCTACGGTTGCATTTTGTTGTAATGCATTGGCTTCTGCATTCTTCCGCAGACGTTCCACCTGAGCTTCTATTGCCACGTCTTCTATACGCTCGAATAGTAACTCCGCTTTTCCTAGTTTGTGTCCTGTAGGCAAAAGCTCTTGTTCGAGTTCCGCCCAGCGTATTTGTGGTAGTTGCAACATCTTTCCCATCTTCTTAGCAGCAAAAGGCAAGAAGGGGCGTCCTAGTATACTAAGTGCCGCTGCCAATTGTAATGATACGTATACTACAGATGCTACTCGCTCCTTGTCACTCTTAATGAGTTTCCAAGGCTCGCGGTCGGCCAAGTATTTGTTCCCCAGACGCGCCAGTTGCATGTATTCGCGCAGTGCGTCTCGAAAACGGTAATTCTCTAGTGCTTCGCTAATAGCTTCGCGCTGTTTAAGGATCTGTTCCAGATATTCTTGCTCTTCCGCATCTAATGTACCCTTTGCAGGTACTTCGCCGCCAAAATATTTCTCGGTCAGTACGATAGCACGGTTTACGAAGTTGCCTAGTATGCCCACGAGTTCGCTATTGTTGCGGGACTGGAAGTCCTTCCATGTAAAATCATTATCCTTTGTCTCGGGGAGGTTCGCCATCAGTGCATAGCGGAGGGCATCTTGCTTACCTGGAAAATCTTCCAGATATTCGTGCAGCCAAACAGCCCAATTGCGCGACGTAGAGAGTTTCTCCCCCTCAAGGTTTAAGAACTCATTGGCTGGCACATTGTCAGGTAAAATGTACTCGCCGTGCGCGTGCAGCATTGTTGGGAATACTATGCAGTGGAATACAATATTGTCTTTCCCAATGAAGTGTACCATCTTCGTGTCAGGACTCTTCCAGTAGCTTTCCCATTCTGGTGTTAGCTCCTTTGTTGCAGAGATATAACCAATAGGAGCATCAAACCACACGTAAAGTACCTTACCGTCGGAATTAGGGAGTGGCACGGGGACGCCCCAAGGTAGATCTCGGCTCACCGCACGGGGGTGTAACCCCGCATCAAACCAACTACGACATTGACCGATTACGTTGGTTTTCCACTCAGGATGCTCTTTTAGGATCCACGTTTCCAAGAAAGCTTGGTACTTATCTAATGGCAAATACCAGTGTTTTGTTTTTTTCAGGATGGGCTTTGTGCCACTAATTGCAGATTTGGGTGCGATAAGATCGGTAGCGTTTAAGCTCGTACCACAACGTTCGCACTGATCGCCGTAAGCATTCGGATTTTGACAATGAGGGCAGGTGCCCGTAATATATCGGTCAGCGAGGAATTGCCCCACCTCGGGGTCGTAATATTGGTCACTCTCCTGTTCAATAAAAACACCTTTTTCATAAAGTTTCAAAAAGAACTCCTGCGCAGTTTTGTAATGCGTAGGACTGCTCGTCCGCGAATAAATACTGAACTCAATCCCAAAGTCTTCGAACGACTTCTTAATGAGTGCGTGGTATTTATCTACCACTTGTTGTGGCGTGCAGCCTTCCTTTTGAGCGCGGATCGTTATAGGTACGCCGTGTTCGTCCGAACCACAGATCCAGAGCACATCGCGCCCACACTCTTTGAGGTAACGAACATATACATCGGCGG
>CAJPTS010000188.1 GCA_905373625.1 Bacteroidia bacterium | reverse complement strand
GATTTCACGCGCGGAGCGATTACGCCACAGCTTATGAGTTTGGCGCTCCCTATCATGGGAACGGCTTTCATACAGATGGCGTATAACATGGCTGATTTCTATTGGATCGGCCATTTGAGTGGTATAGCCGCCGCTGCCGTTGGCGCCATGGGCTTATTTACTTGGTTAGGTGTTTCCTTTAGCATGCTGACCAAAGTTGGAGCGGAGATTACCATCTCGCAAAGTATCGGTGCACGTACTTATCTGCGTGCGGATCGGTATGCACAGCATGCCATATTGCTATCCTTTCTTTTTGGACTTTTATTCGGAGTCCTGTTATTTTTCTTTCGCTCCTCATTTGTCCAATTTTTCTCTTTTACCTCCCCTTTGGCCAGCTTGTATGCAAGAGACTATCTCGCAATTGTCGCTTTTGGTAGTCCATTTGCTTTTTTGAATGCAACGTTTTTTGGCTTATACAACGGAAAAGGGCGGGCAAGGCAGGCATTCTGGGCGAATGCTATAGGACTGGTTCTTAACATAGTGCTCGATCCATTACTGATCGAAGGCTATTTCTTTTTCCCGCGCATGGAGGTTGCTGGGGCTGCATTAGCTACCACGCTCTCGCAGTTATGTGTTACCGTGGTCTTTTGTTTGCTTAACGTGCGAAAAGGAGCCCTCTATCATACACTCTTTAAGCCTTTTCGCTTTACCTATTCCTTTGCTAAACGAATCTTAAAGCTCGGAGTTCCAGTCACACTCTTAAATGGTCTATTTGCCGCCATTTCTTTGGTCATAGCACGCTTGGTGGCAGAGTGGGGAGACATCGGTGTCGCAGTACAGTCAGTCGGTGCGCAAATAGAAGCTATCTCGTGGATGACGGCAGGAGGCTTTTCTACAGCTTTAGCCAGTTTTGTAGGTCAGAACTGGGGAGCGCAGAACATTGCACGAATTAAAAAAGGGTATATCCTTACGCTTACCTATATGTTAGCCATCGGGGGGCTAAGTACGCTACTGTTTATGCTTTTTGGCGAGGCTATTATTGGCTTTTTTATTCCCGAAGCTGAGGCTATGTATCTCGGAGGACGCTATCTATTTATCATAGGTATCTCTCAAATATTTATGATTCTCGAAATTACGAATTCTGGTGTATTTAATGGCATAGGACGGACAACAGCTCCTGCCGTGGTCGGCACTACATTTAACCTGTTGCGCATACCACTTGCACTCTGGTGGGGGAGTATTGCTCTCGAAGGTATTTGGTGGGGGATTACTGTCTCTAGTATTCTTAAAGGCGTGGTGCTTACCGTTGTCTTATTGTTTTTGAACAAACGACGGCTGTAATACGTAAGTACAATAAATTTGCTCCAGCAAGGTTTTTGTATAAACCAAAAATAGAGATCGCATCGCGCAAATTTGCTCATTGAACTTTTCAAGTTCTGATCTGCTGAGATTATTGAACCTTATAAAATTGTTAGTTAGCTATGCGACGTTTTTTTCAGTTCCTGCTGTTATTATTGGTTGCGCTTATGGTTGGCGCTTTGGGCGCATGGTTAGGGTTAAGGTATTTCCCCGAATATTTTAATCTTTCGCCAAATGCTATACTGCACAGCGAGAGTGTTGTCTCTGACACAGTAGCTGCTCCGTATCGGAGTACAGATTTTGAACAATCTTTCATTGATGCCTCAGCAAAAGCATCTCCATCGGTGGTACACGTGCGTGTGCAGTCGTTAATCGAGCGTGAAAGTCCGTACAGAGGTACAATCTATGAATTCTTTTTTGGTCCTCAGCCAAACATCCAGCAACGCGTGTCCTCTTCGGGCTCTGGGGTTATTGTCTCGGAAGACGGGTTGATTATAACCAATAATCACGTGGTGGAACGCGCCAAACGTATATCTATAACCTTATCAAATCAAGAGGTTCTAAGTGCTGAGGTCGTGGCACGAGATCCTGCCATAGATTTGGCTCTGCTGCGTGTAAAACCCACTACACCGCTTCGTGCCATCCGTTTTGGCTCGGCAGATAGTCTCGCCGTAGGAAATTGGGTGCTTGCCATAGGTAATCCGTTTGATTTGGAAACTACCGTCACGGCGGGGATTGTCAGTGCGAAGGCGCGTTCCTTAAATCTACAGTCGGGGCGCGTTGCCATAGAGTCTTTCATACAAGTAGACGCGGCTGTAAACCCAGGAAATAGTGGGGGAGCGCTGGTTAATTTACAGGGAGATCTGGTGGGCATAAATACTGCCATTGCATCGCCTACGGGCTCATTTGCAGGCTATGCTTTTAGCATCCCCGAGAACATTGTGCGAGACTTCTTGCAGAACGTTTTATCGCATCAGGGTAAGGTCGAACGTGGCGTTTTAGGTGTTGTACTCACTGAGTTACGCCCGCATCTGGCGCAGGCGCTTACAGGAGGAAAGAAAGGGGGAGTAGTGATTGCACAAGTTAAGGACAATAGTGCTGCTGCCGAAGCTGGTCTGCGACAAGGGGATGTAATTGTTGCGGTGGACGGAAAGCCATTGAAGGGGATTGCACAGGTTAATAAGCTCCTAGGAAGCAAAAATCCTGGTACAAAGGTTAGCGTCACATACATACGTGCTAAGAAAGAGTATACGGTCGAGGTGGTATTAAAGGAAAGTGAGTAAAGCACTGCTGAAATAACCTGACCGAATGAATGCGTCACAACCTGATGAAAATACTAGCTTAACACTAAGTGTAGCAAAGTTCGGGCTAACAGGGGGGCAGTTGCATCGGACCCGATTACTAATAGAGAAAGGGAGTCGCGCAGAGTTAAATAAATTTTTAACGGTTTATTTGCCATTGGTTCATTTAATTGCTAGTCAGTATACGATGCACGACGCACAATTGTCAGAATATATATATGCTGGCAATGTCGGACTTTTGGTTGCCCTAGAGCGAGTTAATAGTAAGCATGATGTGGGAGGGTTTTATGCTGCGTTAACTAACGACGTCCGAACGGCAATTCATGCTCATATCGAACAGAGGCATCAAGTAGAGCGCGTTCCCTATCTTTTTTTAGCTACATCTGCCGCCAGCGAGAGCAAAAAGGGGGTTGAGGTGCTTTTGGTTCGTGCTTCCAAACGTAGGTGTATACTCCTGCCCAATGACCTCGTTACGCAAATAGATGGTAGCTCAGTTAATACATTAGACGAGGTCAATACTACGCTTAGAAAGCTTAGCAATGGCGATATCTTTCGTGTCTCTTTTTTTAGAGCTGGGGCTGAACACACCACGTTTCTGAATTGTGAGGATGAAAATATGATTTTTGAAAACCCGAAAGTTGGAAATATATAAAGCGCAGCACAACAATAATAATGAATTTACGCAACATTTTCCTACCAAAAACGTTTGTTGTCGGTAGGGAAAGTACACAGAAGTTAGCGAAGAGGTTATTCCCTCTCTTTTGTACCAAAGGTGATAGTCAAATATAGTAAAAACATCTCACAAATTAGAAGGTCGCATGAGGCAACTTAAAATCTCAAAATCTATTACCAACCGCGAGAGTGCTTCTCTCGATAAATATTTACAGGAGATTGGAAAGGAGGATCTGATCTCTGCAGATGAAGAGGTGGAGTTAGCACAAAAAATTAGAAAGGGCGATCACGAGTCGTTAGAAAAATTGACGCGTGCAAATTTGCGTTTCGTTGTTTCTGTTGCTAAACAATATCAGAATCAGGGGCTTAGTTTGCCCGACCTTATAAATGAGGGAAATTTAGGGCTGATACGTGCCGCAGAGAAATTTGATGAGACGCGCGGTTTCAAATTTATCTCTTATGCTGTGTGGTGGATACGCCAGTCTATTTTACAAGCATTGGCTGAGCAGTCGCGAATCGTTCGTCTCCCCTTGAACCAAGTTGGTGCGCTCAACAAGATCAATAAAGCGTTAGCTAAGTTCGAGCAGGAAAACGAACGGATGCCTTCGGTAGAGGAATTGGCCAATGAAACGAATATGCCGAAGGAGAAGATCGCTGATAGTC
>CAJPTS010000187.1 GCA_905373625.1 Bacteroidia bacterium | reverse complement strand
TATCAAGAATATCCCAAAAAACGAAAGACTCTCCAGAACTTTCCAAAGTGCGGAGGTGCTATTATTTGTTTCATTAGCGATTGGAGACGCTGTATTTGGGGTGGCTGTTACTTTTTGAACGGGACGTACCAAGAATTTACCAAACAGCCAAGCAAAGAAAATGCTACCAGCTAGGGCAAAGATTGTGATAACGAGACTCTGCAAACCAACGCGTGGGAGGTCGCGAAACAACTCGTCATTTATACCGACCGAGAGCCCCATAACTAGCAGCAAGACGTAGACTACGTAGGTGATAAAACGTCCTGCACCAGTAATGAGTTTTTTCTTTTCGTGAAAGATATACCCAATTGCGCCCCCTCCTATCATGAGCGCCAGAAGAACGAGAGTTGTCATTGCTTGCCCTGCTTATTTCCCAAACCTTCCGCAAAGGTAGTGCAAAGTAGGCACTCTGCGACATTGCGTTAAGTAACGTTGAGGTCCAAATGAAAGAAAAAGAATTTTAAGGCATAAAAAAAGGTGTGCCTAATTTATGACACACCTTCTATACTCAATTCTGTAGTTAATTACACCTATACAACTCCTGAGAACCCCATAAAAGCCAACGCAAGCATACCAGCCGTAAGTAATGCGATAGGCATCCCTTGCATCGCCTTAGGTACACTGCGAAGCGCCAAAGCCTCGCGTAAACCTGCAAGAAGTATAAGTGCTAGCCCAAAACCGAGAGCCCCTGCAACTGCATAAACCATACTGGACACTAAATTATACTCCTTCTGGATCACCAAAATAGCAACCCCGAGTACTGCGCAGTTGGTTGTAATTAGGGGCAAAAAGATGCCGAGAGCCGCATATAAGCTAGGGCTTAATTTCTTAAGAATAATCTCTACGCACTGCACCAGAGCTGCAATCACCAGAATAAACGAGACGGTCTGCAAGAAATCTACCTTCAAGGGGGTGAGTACGAATGTTTGAAGAAGCCAAGTAAATATAGTAGCCACAGCCATAACGAATAGCACTGCGCCCGCCATACCTACGCTCGTGTCAATCTTTTTGGAGACACCGAGGAAGGGGCAAATACCTAAAAACTGTGCAAGGACGATATTATTAACAAATACCCCTGCAATAATCATCAGTACGTATTCCATGATGGCGTCTATTTTTTTACAAGTCGATTAAACAACAACATGAGGTAGGCCAGTACTACAAAGGCGCCTGGCGCTAACACAAACAAGAGCGGTCCAAAAACAGAGGGATAGATTGGAAGCCCAAAAATAGCGCCCGAACCTAGGAATTCGCGTACCATCCCAATAACGGTTAGCGAAATGGTAAAACCTAAACCAATCCCTATGCCATCAAACATGGAGCGGATTACGTTATTTTTAGCAGCAAAAGCCTCTGCACGCCCCAAAATAATACAGTTTACAACAATAAGCGGTATGTATACGCCTAAGCTCTTGTAAAGAGCGGGCACATATGCCTCCATGGTCATCTGTACGATAGTCACAAAAGTTGCAATGACAACTATAAATGATGGAATTCGGACTTTGTCTGGAATAACCCCTTTAATAGCCGCAATTACCAT
The DNA here is from genome assembly GCA_905373625.1 of Bacteroidia bacterium. Classification (GTDB taxonomy): domain Bacteria; phylum Bacteroidota; class Bacteroidia; order Bacteroidales; family CAJPTX01; genus Bacteroides_D. Next base: position 2,397 of record CAJPTS010000187.1, on the reverse strand, counting down.
ATTAGCACATATCAGCACAAACATGGTAGCAACACCCATACCAAAGCCATTTATAGCAGAGGTCGTCGTCCCCAAGGTAGGGCACATACCTAGTACGAGAACGAACGTAGGATTCTCGCGAATCAGACCGTTTAGTACTATGCCCAAATTAGAATCTTTATTCATTGTTCGTCTTCTCCTACTTATTGTTATTGGCAGAGGGCGTAGCGCCTGAGTAGTTACCAGCGTCTCCTTTATAAGCATTGTACGCTCGGTTAGCTGCGTCTAAAAAGGCGCGGGAACTAATGGTAGCCGCCGTAATGGCATCAATTGTTCCTCCATCCTTGCTAACTCTTAGCTCGCCCTCAGGAGACAAACCGTATACGTTGCTATTTTTCTCGGCGGGCTTAATTTCAAAGCCAAAAATCCGCTCAATGATACTTTTCACAGGAGCTACTGGAGGTTTGAACCAATCTACCATGTGATCGCCCAACCCTGGGGTTTCCGAATGCTCTAGCACCGAATACCCCGATATTTTACCCTCGGTATCAAAACCAAACATCACAGAGATGCGCCCGCCAAAGCCTTTAGGGGAGAAACTCTTTACGGCTGTACCAACCCAATTACCATCCTTCTTTGCCGTGTAAAGAACTAATGTCCCTCCGTCTACTTCCTCCTCCTTCAGTTCGGTAGTAGGATCATTATCAAACTCTGGAAGAACCTCCTTCAGCGCTTCAATAACTTTTTGACTCTTAGCCTTCGCTATAGGCTCTTGGGTTACAAAGTTCATTCCCCCAAGCCCGATCGCTGACAGTAAGGTGATGACCAGCAACGTGAGAACTAAATTTTTTAATGTTGAAGGTTTAGCCATCTTATTTCCCTCCTTTCTTGTGACCGAATTTCCGAGGCTTCATGTACCGATCTATTAACGGCACAAAGGCATTCATAATCAGAATAGCAAAAGAAACTCCTTCAGGATACGCCCCCCACGTACGAATAACCACTGTAAGAAGCCCTATGCCGCACCCAAAGACGAGCATCCCCTTCTTTGACATAGGAGAGGATACATAGTCGGTAGCCATAAAGATCGCGCCCAACATCAAACCTCCGACCAGTAGTTCTACTACAGGATTGGCATACACGGCAGGATTTACTAGGTAAAATATCCCTGAAAGTACAAATACACTTGCGAAGATGGCTACGGGGATATGCCAAGTGATTACCTTTCGGATCAGAAGGTATGCGAACCCTAAAAGTAACGCAATAGCTGAGACCTCGCCAAGCGAACCGCCCATCTGCCCAAAGATCATGTCCATGGTGCTGGGTAACTGATCTAACGTGGCGCCACCCTTTATAGCTGCTTTCATAAGACTAAGAGGAGTAGCGCCCGTAGCCGCATCTAGGTAATGCAAACGCGACTCTATGGGGACTGGCCACGTGGTCATCTGCACGGGGAAAGATATCAAAAGGAAAGCGCGTGCAAAGAGTGCGGGGTTAAAGAGATTATTCCCTAAGCCCCCGAAGCTCACCTTGCCCACTCCGATTGCCATCAGAGCTCCAATTACGATGATCCACCATGGGAGGTTCGAAGGTACGTTCATAGCAAGTAATAGCCCCGTGACAAGAGCCGAACCGTCTGAGATGGTCAGCTCCTTTTTCTTCATAACGAAACGCTGTAGTAGGTATTCGATCCCGACACAGCTTACGACAGAAATAAGGGTTACTACCAGGGCGCCAATGCCAAAGAAATACAACCCCACTAACCACGCGGGAAGTAGAGCTATCACTACGTCTAGCATCAAGCGGCGTGTCTGAAAGACGCCATGGAGATGCGGCGACGGAGATATTGTCAGTGTATTACTCATTTCTTATAACTCTCTCAAATTCTTTTGTATTAGCAGGCATCGCTTATTTCTTAGGTGCTCGTGCCCGAATCATCGCTCCTGTCATCCCCTTCCCGAGACGGATAAAGTCTAGCAAGGGTAAATTGGCGGGACAGGTAAAGCTACAGCAACCACATTCGATGCAAGACATGATGTCCTCACGTTCCATCCATTCTGTATCGCTCCCCTGTCCGAGTTTATATAGCAGCCACGGCTCAAGTCCCATGGGACAACCCTCTGAGCACTTCGAGCAACGAATACATACATCGGGCGTCTTACGCGTTGCGATCTTCTCGGGCAGTACCAAAATACCAGAAGTCCCCTTAGTTACAGGTGCATCTATATTTTTTAGCGCCTTTCCCATCATAGGACCACCGCTTATCACCTTGCCCGTGTCTTCGGGTAAACCACCAGCCGCCTCAAGCAATTTACTGATAGGCGTCCCTACCCGCACCATAAAGTTGCCTGGTTGCTTAAGACTAGGACCTGTTACCGTAACAACGCGTTCAAATAAAGGTTTGTGCTTTTGTACAGC
>CAJPTS010000186.1 GCA_905373625.1 Bacteroidia bacterium | reverse complement strand
GTCATCAATATATACAGGAATGGTGGGGAATGTTTCGTACTGGACGTGTATCCACGGGTCATTGGGAGAGAATAGAGAGTCGTTCACTATCATCTCGAAGATATAGGGATTAGAGACTCCGATCAGTCCTGGTATGGGGTATTTCTCGTAAGCAAGAAGTGTTTTGCGTATGTTATCTTGTCCGTAAGTATCGCAATTGGCTTGTATTACCGCTTGGCAATCTGTAATGAAGCGCTGTCTTATTCTCACGGGTGGAAGCGAAAGCTCCGTAACACCAGGTTTAACTTCGCTAATGAGCGTATCGCTGATGTAGGAGGCAAGATATGGGCTGAAGAGCGACACATTTACATCCTTTTGTGACGTAGGATAATTATTACGTATGGTAACTTGTACAGGCACGCGTTCGTCTGTTTTTGTTCCTCGCAAAGTGGCTTTTGCACTGAGCAGGGTCAACGGGTTAGCCATAGGCACAAGATCGATCTCCGCGCGCCAACCAGCCGCCTGTCCCTCTTCTTTTGTACGGAAGAAAAAGACAAGCCCGCCATCGTCGGAGTCTGAGACGTATTCCAAATTCTCAGCATGGTCTTGTAAGATGTCGCGAGGGGGCGTTTCTCCCATCTCGAGGGTTGCGGGCACCTTCGACGTATAGACTACCAGATACGTGCTGTCGCCAACTAAGTCTATGCTATGAAAGCGGACTCGCAGACGCATCGATGGGTCTTTGGGGATGAATTGCAAGGTGGCACGCTGCGAAGTTAGGTAATCGCTATATGCCCCCCCGTTGTCTGTGTAGAGAATGGGCTTGTCAACCTCGATGGTACGCCGAGGATCCATAGCTTCGCCACCGTAGTAGGTAGAGCTCGGGTGGGTTTGTACACTCCCCAAATTGTTAATGGCAAACGAGAAAGTATTGTTCTTGGTGTTCTTTTCGTTAGCCATAATAACCTCTGCGCGTATCGCATAGCGCGCTCCGTACGGATCTGTTGTGCTAAGATCGATAGGTACGTTAACTATTTGATCTGTTTTGGGCGATAAGTTCTTTATCTCCTTGCTTGCCACCCACTTGTCATTGAGGTAGACGCGTAGTTCCACTTTATCCGCAGGGCATGACGAGACATTCTTTACGGCAAAGGGGAAGAATGTAACCCCCATATTGATACTATCGCTTACCTTACGTGCAAGTGCCACGCTTACGTCGGGTTCCTGGTCTAATGCTTCTAGCCAGATACCGTTGAGGGTTAGGAAATCGCGGGGTTTCATGCCACAATGCTGAATGACGATTTTGTGAGTCGTTCCGCCCTGAAGGAGGTAGTAATAGTCTTCGAGACCATTCTGCGTAGTTTCTACCACCTCTTTACCGTAAGAATTAGGTAACGGTTTCTCATTGTCTAAAACACGGAAACGCGATGTGGTAAGTTCTGAAACTGTGTTACGCGCCAAGCCCCCACGGATGTGTAGTTGTACTTTCTGGTCGGCTGTAAACGACGTCAAATCGATATTACACAAAGTCAGATCGCTAATGAAATCGCCGTTTTTCCCCTTATCAAACCATGCACTCTCGTCGAACGTTCCTACACCTACTACACCATAATAGAGGACATTAGAACCAGGTGTTTGCTGGTAGGATACATTGCGATAGAAGATAGAAGTGTGTTTTCCGCCCGTAATCTTGAAATAATCAGAGCCTTCCTGTCTAAATGTCTCGGCGAATGGCAAATCGCTAGCTTGTAATTTTAGCGGCATGGGGACTGACGCTGTAATAGCTTGTGAACGTACTCCCCACTGGTTATCGCCAAATCGTATCGCAACGCAGAAACTAGGCTGCTCGCCTGCGTGGAAATTTGCCTCGGGAATTACAAACTCAGTTTCCTTTGTGTGACCTATAGAGTGCCACGTCCCATTGGTTCGGTCTGCTAATAGAATTTCGTACTCTGCATTTGCAGCTTTGGCTTTGTCCCAAGTAAGTCGCCAGCCTGTTAGTCCACAATCGGCTGTAGTCAATGCTAAGTTTGCGATTTTCTCTGAAATAGTAAAGTAGCCTGTGCTTACAGCAGTACGCCCCGTATTGTCGATGATGCGCATCTTCGCTCGGTTCGTATTGGGTGCGTTTTCAGGAATTCGGTAGCTCATATTCAGGTACTGACCTGCTACTTTACCCAAATAGTTATAGTTTTTGCCGCCGTCGTACGACACCTCTACCACATAAGGTGCTTCTACAGCTTCCAGTATGCCTACGGTATTTTCCCCCACGGCATATACGTCGCCATCAGCGGGAGCTACTATACGAGCCTCTGGCGCCCCGTCAGCCCACCATACGAGAGCAAACGATTGTTTACCGTCGGTAACTCGCGTCCCCTTTACGGTAATGCTTATGTTCGTTGCGCCTGCTAATTCAGTACTAGGGAGTGTTACCTGTTCTACGTTGTTCAATCGATCGTTGTCGCGTTCAGCGGGTAATTCCACTTTCCCTTTTTCAGGTTTTAGAACCCATGGCTGAAATTCTTTGCCTGCAACCGTTACACGGAGGTCTAGATCGTTTATCAAAACAGATTGACCCCACTTGTAATCGCGCTCAGAGGCGGGGTCATTCCATACTAACATTACACGTGCAGCTTGCGTTCCTGCGGGGAGAGTAATTTCTCTCGTAAAGGTCTTGCCTGTTTCTACTTCACCTAGCGTATACAACTTTTTCTCTAGTGCAAGCATCGCCTTCTCTGCGTTCATAACTCCGTACCCATACTTAAAGTCTGGTCCTTTTGTTCCTGCATCTTCGGCAGTATTTGCCAAAAGTGCGCGTACGAGATCGCTACGCATTTCTTCGCCATGGTAGAGTTGGGCATAGCGCTCTTGTAGAAGTAGGACGTGCCCCGTCACTGTAGGACAAGCCATAGAAGTCCCGTCTAGGAATGTATATCCCCTCTTCGGTTGTGTACTATAAACTTGTACTCCTTTTGCGCAGAGTAAAGGGAATAAACGCCCGTCATCAGTAGGTCCCCAGCTGCTAAAGGAAGCGATAAAGCCGTAATCGTCGACCGCCCCCACTGTGATAATATTTTTTGCCTTTCGCGAAGTTGTCCCATAGCCTTCCACGCCCCAAAGCTCTTTTGTCTCTTCTGTGCAACGAAATTGGTCATTCCCTGCAGCATAAACATGCGTAAGCATCGGATACTTATTAGCAAGCGCGTCAATCTGATACTCCGAATTGAAATAAACGAGTTCTTTCAATTGATCACACAAGCTGCCGATGGCAAGTCCGTAAGAGTTTTGTGTCGCGTGAATACCAAAGCGTTCGCGTGCCAAAGCCATCTCTTCGCGCTCACTCAATCCGTTCGATGAAACATTGAAATTGTACGTCCAAGCCTCTGCTTTGGGTGCCATCCCTTGAGCCTTTGCATCTAGCAAACCTGCTCCGAGTACGGTACCAGCCACGTGTGTTCCATGCTCTTCGTTTCCGTCTGCACTCTCGTATTCTTGCACATGAACGCGATTAGCAAAATCGGGGTGATAGATCACATTACCATCCCATATACCTACTTTTCGACCCGCGCCCGTGAGTCCACGACCTCCCATTGATGTTGGTAGTCGTAATAGGTTTGCTCGACCTAATTTTGCACCACCGTCATTGAAGAGGGTGGCAGGACGGTCTATGGGGTTTATGGCTAACACCCAAGGTAATGCAGCAATGGCATTGAGCTGGGCGCGGGAGGCACTAACCGTTACCTGATCAAAGATGGTAGACAGCTGAATAGCATTTGCGCCTAGTTCTTGCAATGTCGGAACAATTGTATTGCGCGGTGCATTCGGAGCAAAGCGAACTACCACTTTGACTTTATCGCCCGTTGTTGCCCATGCAGGAAGTGCAGCACCTGTAAGAGCGGTATGGAGTTTCCACTCAGGGCGCATGGCAACCATGGAGGTTAGCAAATGCAAGCGACGTACTTGCGAAACTACGCGTGCGTCGCCAGAATGAGTTGCGT
>CAJPTS010000185.1 GCA_905373625.1 Bacteroidia bacterium | reverse complement strand
CGTTGGGGCACTCGGCGAAAACTCAAATAACACGTTCCAGTATACGCTAAAATACAGAGGCGGTAAAAAGAATGCTGCCGAATTTGATGAAATCGTAATCCGTTCCTTGCCAGATGGCAGCGTGCTGAAATTGTCAGAGATTGCCGAGGTAGAACTGGGGACTGCCACCTACGGCTTTGACGGGAATGTAAATTCCTTCCCTGGCGCAACTGCCATGATATCGCAGACGGCTGGCTCAAATGCGCATGACATCAATGTAAAGATAGACGAGCTGGTCGAGGAGCTAAAAGATGAACTCCCCGCTGGACTCGAGTTTGTGACAATGGTAGATACCAACGACTTCCTCAATGCGGCAACGCGCGAAGTGGTAAAAACACTGTTTGAGACCATCCTGCTCGTTATCTTAGTTGTGTACGTCTTTTTGCAAAGTGCACGCTCCACGGTGATCCCCACCATTTCTATTATGGTATCGCTCATCGGGACTTTTGCTTTTATGTACGTGGTAGGCTTTAGTCTGAACCTTCTTACACTTTTCGCACTCGTGCTCGTGATTGGAACCGTGGTGGACGACGCTATCGTCGTCGTCGAAGCCGTACAAGCCCAATTCGATGCAGGCGAACGTTCGCCCTACCAAGCCTCTCGAAAAGCAATGGGCGGAATAGCAAGCGCGATCGTAACCACCTCGTTGGTCTTTATGGCTGTATTCATCCCGACCTCTTTCATGGGGGGAACGAGCGGAACATATTACCAGCAGTTTGGACTTACAATGGCCGTTGCCGTGGGTATTTCTGCTGTCAATGCACTGACCCTCTGTCCAGCCCTTGCCGCGTTACTTATGACCCCTCACGATGAATATGTAAAGGGGAAAAAGCTCTCATTCTCTACTCGCTTTAGCCATGCTTTCAATACGGCGTTCCGTGCACTCGTCTTCAAATATAAAGACGGATTGAAACATATTTTTAAGCATCGCTGGATCACGTGGGGACTACTGGTCGTAGCACTGGCAGGGCTGTTTTTCCTAATGCGTACCACCAAAACTGGTCTTATACCTGACGAAGACATGGGGGCGATTTTCGTGAACATCTCTACGCCCGCAGGCTCTACTCTCGAACAGACCAAGAAGACGGTGCTCCGCGCTGCAAAAATATTAGATAGTATACCCGAGATCAAGAACTACTCCGCCGTAGTGGGGTTCAGTATGTTAGGCGGGCAGTCTTCCACGGGCGGGATGCTCATTGCGCAGCTTCGCAACTGGGAAGAACGAAAAGGAAAGGGGCAAGATATTAACTCGCTCATAGAGCGTATCATGATGCAGACGCAACAAATAAAATCAGCATCTATTTTTGCCTTTGCACAACCCACCATCATGGGCTATAGTAGTTCAAACGGCGTAGAGTTCTATGTACAGGATCATACAGGCGGCGAAATAGACAATCTCTTTACCCACACCAACCAGATGATAGCTGCTCTGCGCCAGCGTCCCGAAATCTCGCAGGCTTATACTGGCTACGACATCCGCTATCCACAATACCTCGTAGATGTTGACGCAGCACTCTGCCTCCGTAAAGGCGTATCGCCCGCCGCAGTGCTCACCACAATAAATGGCTACTTCGGAGGAAACTATGCATCCAACGTCAATGCCTTTTCAAAACTCTACCGCGTTATGGTGCAAGCACCAAAAGAGTTCCGCGAGAATAAAGATGCGTTCAACAACATTTTTGTAAAGACCAATAAGGGCGAGATGACGCCTATAGGTCAATTTGTAACCTTGACAAAGACTTACGGTCCGCAATCGTTAAATCGTTTTAATCTCTACACCTCCATCTCGGTTAATGCACAGCCCGCTGATGGCTATTCTACAGGCGATGTGATCAAGGCGGTGCGCGAAATGGCACAGCAAACCCTTCCCACAGGCTACGGTTACGAGTATACAGGAATTACGCGCGAGGAAGCGGGAGCAACCAACAGTACGGCTATCATCTTCGTCATTTGTATCATATTTATTTACCTCATCCTTTGCGCTTTGTACGAGAGCCTACTCATCCCTCTCGCCGTAATGCTCAGCGTGCCTTTTGGGTTATTAGGCAGTTTCTTGTTTGCTAAGATGTTTGGGTTGGCAAACAACGTATATATGCAAGTGGGGTTGATTATGCTGATAGGTTTGCTCGCTAAAACCGCAATATTGCTAACCGAATACGCCTCCGAACGGCGCAAACAAGGGATCTCAATAGCTTCTGCTGCCATGTCTGCCGCGGGGGCACGTCTGCGTCCGATCTTAATGACAGCGCTTACCATGATTATCGGGATGCTTCCCCTTGCATTTAGTTCAGGGGCTGGAGCCCATGGTAATCTCTCTTTGGCGCTCGGTGTTATTGGTGGCATGACCGTTGGTACGGTGGCGCTCCTTTTTGTAGTCCCCGCTTTCTTTATTGCTTTCCAAAACATCCAAGAGAAGTTTATGCCGCGCCACAGACTCACCGTAGAAGAACAACCCGACCAAGAAGAATTGTAAGCCAGAGGGAACGATACAATGAGATTTATATTTTTTGCCGCAGCGCTTGCACTCGTATTCTCGGGCTGTGGAATTTACTCAAACTACAAGCACCAAACGATTGATACAAAGGGGTTTTATCGTGCAGAACTGGGGGCAGATACTACGGCGACGAACGCACCTAAATGGGAACAATTATTTACCGACCCCTTGTTACAGCAATACATCCGCGAGGGGCTACAAAGGAACGCCAACCTCACCGTAGCCCAATTGCAACTGGAGGAAGCAAAAACTACCCTACGTAGCGCAAAATTAGCACTGTTACCTTCTGCCAATGCAACTGGGCGAGTTAGCACCTCGTCTTACAACGGTAGCGACCCCCAGCTGGCGTACAACGTCGGCGCAGAGGTCAGCTGGACGTTAGATATCTTCGGACGTCTGAATAATGCTCGCAAGGCAGCAAGCGCAGCACTAGAAGAACGCGAGGCCTATACGCAAGCCGCGAGAACACAACTGGTGGCAACCATTGCAGAGTTTTACTATACGTTAGAGATGTTAGACGCACAAATGGTGGTGGCAGAGAATACGCTCGAAAATTGGAAACAATCGGTGAGCACGCAAGAGGCGCTTTTTCAGGCTGGGCTGACGCAACGTTCCAATATCAATCAAGCCAAAGCCAGTCTGTTACAAGCTGAAATACAGTGCAATGAGTTGAAGGTACAGATTCAGAAAAGCGAGAATTCGTTCTGTTCACTCTTGGGGCGAACCGCAACAAACGTGGCACGAGGTAAATGAGGCGAATTTGTCATACCCGAGCACTTTTCCATCGGTATTCCCGTGGAAATGTTAGCAGCACGCCCCGATGTTCGCCAAGCCGAAGCCACATTAAAAAGCGCGTTCTATAATACAAATGCCGCACGTGCTGCATTTTATCCGTCTCTTACTTTAAGTGGCAGCCTCGGCTGGACGAATAGTGCAGGAACGCTAATTTCTAACCCTGGTGCGTTAATTTGGCAAGCAGCAGGTTCGCTCCTCCAGCCTCTCTTTAATCGCGGACAACTGACGGCAAATTTGAAAATAGCCAAAGCGCGTCAGGAGCAGGCACGCATTCGCTTTCGTCAAACCGTACTAGATGCAGGCAATGAGGTAAATAATACGCTTGCTGATATGCAAAATGCACGTACGGTTCTCCAGCTTCAGAAACAACAGGTGGCTCGTTTAGAAGAAACGCTCAGTGACTGCGAAGCGCAAATGCGCTACGGCTCAGGCAATTATCTACAGATTATCGTAGCTCGCCAATCTCTGCTATCGGCAGAGCTGTCCTTGCTCTCCACGGGGTATAAAGAGCTTTCCAGCTACATCAAACTTTGGGTAGCGCTTGGAGGAGTTAAGGAAAGTGCGCAATAGTGCAAGTAAAAAGCTAAAAATAAAGACGAGAGACGACAGACGAAATAATCGCTTTGCGTATACTTCGTACCTAAAGAAGGG
>CAJPTS010000184.1 GCA_905373625.1 Bacteroidia bacterium | reverse complement strand
GACCATGTAGGGCTCGATGTGCACTCCGCCAGAGGCAAAAACGCCATACGAAGCCACTAATTCGTAAACTGAGATTATAGACGTCCCCAGAAAAATAGACGGCACCTCATCGATGTGACTACGTATACCCATCCTGCGGAGGAGTTCTGCCATTGCCTCGGGCGAGAACTGCTTAATAAGCCATGCAGAGATATTGTTCACCGAATTTGCAAGCCCCCATTTCAGCGTAACCATCTCGCCGTCATATTTTGTAGCTCCTGAATTTTTAGGCGACCAGACCGTATCAGCCACCTCAAAAACCTGCGGCACGTTGGGGACTTTCATACAGGGCGAGTACCCCTCTTGCATGGCAAGCGTATACAAAAACGGCTTGATTGTAGAACCTATCTGACGGCGTGCGGTGTAAACTTGGTCATATTTGTAAAACTTAAAGTTCGTACCACCCACATAGGCTCTAACGCGTCCTGTAACGGGTTCTTGTGCCATGAATCCCACGCGCAGCTGACGTTTCACATATAGCATAGAGTCTCGCGGTGTCATCACGGTATCAAACTCCCCCTTCTTCCAACTGAAGAGTGTCATTTCTACGGGAGTATTGAAATTTTCCTCTATTTGCGCCTCTGTTGCCCCCGCACGTTTCAAGCTCCGATAACGCTCACTTTGGTGTATACCCGAGCGGATCACCGTTTCGCGAACGCTATTTTTTACATCGTAGGAGAATAAGTTCTTTTTCTTTTCCGCGTCAAATGCAGGCTGTAGAGTAGTACCTAGGTGTTGCTCTATCGCTTGCTCGGCGTACTTCTGCAAATTAACATTTATGGTGGTGTAGATGCGCAACCCGTCTCGGTAGAGATTGTAAGACGTGCCATCTGGTTTCTGGTTCTTCTGACACCAACCGTAGAGGGGATTATTGATCCACTCGAGCGAGTCGTGCTGATACTGCTCCTGCTGAAAATACATATTAGGTTGGGGGTAAGGAGCCGTCATAATTTGTCGGAGGTGCTCACGAAAATATGTAGCTATCCCCGAGTTGTGATCTTGTACTTGAAAATGAAGCGTCAGTGGGAGTTGCGATAGCGAATCGTACTCGTGCTTCGTAAGCTTATTATAACGGAGCATCTGTTGTAATACCGTATTTCGGCGCTCTTTGGCGCGTTCTGGATTACGCACAGGGCTATACCACGAGGGACCTTTAACCACCCCTACGAGTACTGCAGCTTCCTCAAGTTTCAATGAATCGGGCGTAGTATTAAAAAAGGTACGCGCCGCCATCTTGATCCCATACGCATTAGAACCAAAGGGCACGGTATTAAGGTACATGGTGAGAATCTCATCTTTCGTATAATTCCGCTCAAGCTTAATAGCGGTGATCCACTCCTTAAACTTTGCAATGCCGAGCTTAACGATGTTCGCAAATTTTGATTGCGAGTAAGTAGAATCGCGAGGGAAGAGGTTTTTAGCCAACTGTTGGGTTAACGTACTCCCTCCGCCCGATTCTCCCTTCCCGAGCATAATGGTTTTAAAAAATACACGTCCGAGTCCGCGAGCATCTATACCCGAGTGTTCGTAGAAACGTATATCCTCCGTGCAGACCAGTGCATCAACCAGCCCCTGCGAAAGTTCATCGCGCGACACAAAAGAGCGGTTCTGGACATAAAACGATCCCAGAAGCGTATGGTCATCAGCCAGCACCTCACTTGCGAGGTTACTGTTCGGGTTCTCCAGCTCCTCAAAGGTGGGCATCACGCCAAAAGATCCTTGCGCTATGAGAACAAATAGGACGATTACAAAAAGCATCAGTCCAAGTATGAAGCCCCAAAAAATACGTCCGAAAACAGGGGAATAATGCTTCTTGTCGTTTAATATCATTGCAAAACCTCCGTACCTAGAAAATTTTGTACAAAAATACGCCTTTTCGTAACTAGCACTCGCTGTGCCAATTCTACGCTCATAAGCGCAAATATTTATAGTCTCAAACGAACTGAGCCAAAACCGCCTGTAGAAATCTATTACATCGGTCATTTATAAGATCTGAGCTGATTTGCTACCTTTGTTTATAAGAGTGAGGTGAGCGAGTTATGCGGATTTTAACAGTGGTGGGCGCACGCCCGCAGTTTATTAAAGCTGCGGTGGTAAGTCGAGCGTTAGCAGGACGTGCAGAGGAGTTTCTTGTACATACAGGACAACACTACGATGCCAATATGTCTGAGGTCTTCTTTGAGGAGATGCAGATCTCGCACCCGCATTGGAACTTAAATATCCACGGAGTCTCTCATTCTGTGGCGACGGCGCGCATGTTGGAAGCCATCAGCGGATTGATAGATGACGTACATCCCGACTGGGTAATGGTTTATGGCGATACCAACAGTACACTAGCGGGAGCTCTGGCGGGGGCACAATACCGTGTACCCGTAGCACACGTAGAAGCAGGTATGCGCAACGGTAATTTACACATGCCTGAAGAAATAAACCGCGTACTGACCGATCGGATTAGTACCCTACTACTCTGCCCCACCACTCATGCCTTAGACAATCTGCATCGGGAGGGTTTCGATACTCATAACGGTATGCGCCTTGCCGTCGTGGGCGATGTCATGTTTGATGCAGCCATGTACTATCTACAATACGCTCGCCCACCGAAGGTAGAACTCCCCAAAAAATTTAACCTCTGTACCATTCATCGTGCCGAGATCTTACGTGACCCGCAGGCGCTGCGCGAGACTTTTGAGGCTCTCAATACCATCTCACGCACACAACTACCCATCATACTCCCCCTACACCCGCATACGGCAAAAGTACTAGACGCGATCGGTTATGACCTCGCAAAGAGCGCTTGCATCATCCTCCCCCCCACAAGTTACTTCGAGACGCTTTGGTTACTCTCGCAGGCGCACGTCGTTCTAACAGATAGCGGAGGTTTGCAACGCGAAGCTTACTTCTTAAACAAGCCGTGCATCACACTCCGTAACGAAACCGAATGGACAGAGCTGGTGGCTGCGGGCGTTAATGTACTGAGCGGAACGAACCCCGAGAAGATCTTACAGTGCTACGAAAGTATGGCAACATACCACTTCGATAATAGCGACTCACACCTTTTTGGAGACGGACACGCGGGCAACAAAATAGTAGATTTACTCTTGCAGACAGTATAGCTATGGAGAATTTTGCATTGATCGGACTGGCGGGCTACATAGCTCCACGTCATTTACGCGCCATAAAGGAGACAGGTAATCGGCTCGTTTCGGCATATGATAAATTCGATAGCGTGGGGATCATGGATAGTTTCTTTCCCGATGCCTCCTTCTTTGTAGAACAAGAGCTTTTTGATCGGTTCAATAATCGGTTACGTAATACTGACGACGCCATCTCGTACCTAGCTGTTTGCACCCCGAACTACTTGCACGACGCACACTGCCGCTATGGCTTGAAACTCGGCGCGAATGTTATTTGCGAAAAACCACTCGTACTCAACCCGTGGAACATAGATGCGCTCCAAGAAATTGAAAAAGAGACAGGGCACAAGGTGTATAATATACTCCAGTTGCGGCTACACGAATCTATTATCGAGCTAAAGAAGAAGGTGGACGAGGGACCAAAAGATAAGATTTATGACATTGATCTTACTTACATCACGTCCCGCGGTTTGTGGTACTACACCTCGTGGAAGGGCGACGAGCGGAAGAGCGGGGGTATTGCGACCAACATAGGCGTACACTTCTACGACATGCTTACATGGATCTTCGGCGCAGTGCAAAAAAACATCGTACACGTCAATACGCACGACCGTTGTGCTGGGTATCTCGAACTCGCTCGGGCACGTGTACGCTACTTCTTGTCTATCAATGGTGCATTACTTCCCGCTAACGCTGTACAGGGCGAGAAACGTACTTACCGCACCATAAACATTGATGGTGAGGAATTTGAGTTTAGTGCGGGCTTTACCGAGCTGCACAACGAGAGCTACCGCGAGATTCTTGCAGGACGCGGCTTTGGACTTGAGGAG
>CAJPTS010000183.1 GCA_905373625.1 Bacteroidia bacterium | reverse complement strand
TTCTGGCGTATTAGAAGCCGCAGAAACGCGAATTAACACGACCTCACTACCAGCAAGCATATATCTGTTACGTCTCACGGCAGAAAACGGCGCACAAAAGACCTTTACAGTGGTAAAAAGGTAGTCGTGAAATAAAATTTGTTGTAAACAACGGGCATCTCTTTAGAGGGATGTCCGTTGTTTTTTGCGTATGCAAATACGTGTCTTTTTGGGTGTTCCAACCCGCATCGCGGGTCTTCTACGTCCAGAACACATTGATTTATAACGTTTTCTGGGCGTTGCCAGCAACGCCCCTACAACCACAAAACGCAACTTTTAACTCTTAACTGACGCCGTTGGCACTCTTCGCCCAATCTTGTTTCATAGATTTTAGAAAAAGCGGTTTTTACGTCATTAGTTCGCGTACAAATTGGCAACAAGCGCATCTATTTGTTTTTGTAGCGCGGAGGTATCTACGTAAGCTGTTTTCTTTTTGCATTCTATTATCTGCTCAACAAGCGCTATTATAGGCGCTTGCTGCTCTTTTGAGACAAGTGGAATAGGGAGATGTCTGAGGTGCTCGGGATAGATATTTAACGATCCGCCACGTTGTTGGTGCAACAATTCTGCGGCACAGGAAGAGTTGAGAATACCCAATAGAAAACGCAAATCTACTCTTTGCGAAAGAGTCTCCATCTCGGCACGCGAGCGGTGCGAATAACGCTTTACGCTTGCACGAATACTAGCGTTGTCGACAGTACGTAAATCGTACCAAAGAACGGCAGAGTATATAGTATCACTATGTAAGAAATGATGCTCACGGTCTAGGTAGACTCGCATCTCCCCTAAACGATTAAACATAAGTTTATCGCATAAGTATAACTCTGGAAAGGTGGGACGGCGGAGCTGTCGTGGTGAGCGCTCGGTGTTATATTCAAGGTATTGAATACGGCTTACGCAGTAAGGAGCAATATCTTTTGCATCTATATAAGGGCGAGGATGCTGTTTGTCTTGTATAGCACTAATCAAGTCGTTTTTGGAGAATACGCCTTTAGCAGACTTTTCATCCGAATTAAGTACCATGCCAACCGATATATAACAGATATCGCCGAGTGTTATTCTTTTTATTTGGGATGTTTGATGGCTTTGAGGTTCTAAATGCCAGATATTGTTTTTACATAACGCAGCATAGCTTATCGTATAGGAGTTGCGAATCTTTTGTTCTTCGTATAAATGGGCAATGGTAACCTGATTTTTGGGGGGCGCTTTGCATACAAAAGGGATACAGTTAGCTACGCTAACGCTAGCAAAAACTTTTGCGGACGAAAGATCTACAAGAGAGAAGAGATTGTACTCCTTAAGCAGATATTCGCGTAAACGCTGCGCATACATCTGGCTGGTAAATGGGTGTGGGATAATCATGGCACAGTAGCCCCCACAACGAAGGAGCTGCAAACCAAGTTCAAAGAAAACGATGTACAGATCCCATTTCTGGTAGAGTGTCTGATAGTTTTTACTATCAATTACCGTTTGCCGTTGCCATGCAAGATACGGTACAGCTACTTGCTCTGGTGCACTGATATACGGCGGATTTCCTAACACGATATCAAATCCAGCGAATTCGCCATTAGCACCCCACACTTCGGGGAACTCGAGTCGCCATTCGAAAGTGCGCATTCCTGCTCGTCTCTGCTCTACAGCGACTGCAGCTTGTTGGGCTTGTTTATACCTCGCTTTTGCACTGTTAAGCAGTGTTCTTAGCTCCGTTGGCTCGTATGCACTCCATTCGTTGCTCTTTGAGATTTCAAGTCGTTTTGAAAGCGTTGCAACCTCTTTTTCGTATTCCTCTACACGCTCGAGAGCCGTCCTTTTCTCTTCTTCCCAGAGTTTGGTTTTGAGTGTGTTATTATACTCCTCTATGGCAAGAGCTATGGTCCGTTTACGACTTTTGTCGCTTGTTTCATAATATTCGGAAGAGAGAGCTCGGATTCTCTGACTATCGGGATCTACCCACCGCCCTTGGAATGGCAATGAGTATACAATGGCATTGCCACACTTTATGTTAATATCTATATTGGGCAAGGTCTCTAGTGCTTGGTAGTTGCTTTCGCGTGTGTAGTAGGCATGCTTGAGTAACTCTATCCAGAGACGAAGGCGACAAATTTGCACCGACGTAGGGTTAATATCCACACCAAATAAACAGTGCTCTATGAGGTAACGTTTTTGGTTAAACAACGTCTCCTGTACCCGTTGGCTTTCAGCGTTTTTGGGGTTGTATCTAAAAGGAACACCCTCGGCACTTACTACCAACTCATCATTAACAATCTCAAACTCATAGTCAGTGCGTCGTAAACTTATGCCCGATGCATCTTGCAAAATCCCTAAGCGATATTTTAAGTGGATTAGCTCATTGAGAGCCGAGACGAGAAAATGCCCAGAGCCTACCGCAGGATCACATATCGTGATCGTGTCGAAAAGAGTATTAGCTTCCTGTTTATCTATTACCTCAAGTTGATTGTAGAGCGAGGGTATATCAGCACACTGCCAGCCGTAATGGGTATTGAACTTGTCTATGATAGCGCGCTCGATAGTCTCCCGACATATATATGTGGTAATATAGCTCGGCGTAAAGACCGCTCCGTCCTTGTGTCCATTGATTTTCTCAAAGATAAGTCCGAGCACCGAGGCATTGACTAGTGTTTTTTCCTTGGTTGTCTCGTCTTGACTTCCGAAATCGTAAGCGTCGAGAAAGGCAAAGAGATAGTCGAATATAGGTAATTCATCTGCTGTATTGGTGTGCTCTTTCTTCAGGATGCTCTGGGTATAAAGTGGGAGAGTCTCTTGCGACTCTAGCCCACTAATTTTAATCTCACGCTCGAGTTCTGTTTCTTCAAACAGCGAGCTGTTTAGGTACGGCACATTGCCAAAGCGTTCCTTAAAGGCGTTGCTGCGCTTCTCGGGGGGGATGGCAAGTACGGAAAAGAAGAGGTTGTTCAGCGCAGTGAAATCGTGCAGCTTTGCCTTGTTTAGGAACAGGTAAGCGCTGTTGCCTGCGTTGTCGTTAAGTAGTTGTGTCTCCAGCAGCTTTAGAAAGAGTAGGCGATTTAGCCACGTAATCACGAGTTCTAGGGCGATATTGAATTTTTGTTCTTCTTCCGTAGCGCCGTATTGTTCGCGCTGCATAAAGTGCTCGAAAGCGAGTTCTACCTTCCCGTAAGTTTGTTCGATTAACGAGGCATAATGCGGCTTTTTGGCACGTGCGATGCGGACTTTATTCCCTGTGCTTTTTTGTTCCTCTAGACCGAGTAGGTATAGCAATTCATTGTAGAAGCCGCGATCGAGCTGATTGGGGTCAGAGTGAGTTGCCTGCTTGAGAAGATTCGATGGACTAAAGAATTTGTAGAGCTCGAGAAGAGGCGTACTCGCCTTTCCGCTTAGTACTTTTTGTATTTCATCGCGGTATTCTTGTAAATCAACATAATCATAGGCGAGCGTTGCCTTTACTTTTTCTATAGCTGGGCTTGCGAAATCTGCATAGAGGTCTTGGCTTTTAGAAATATCTCGCTGTCCCGCTTCAATCTCTCGGAACTTTTTTTCTAAATCTCGGTAGAAAGCCTCATAAAATACGGCCGCATCAAAACAGAAGAATGTATGGAGGTTGGTTACTATGAGATGCCGTAACTGTTTATTGTTGTTAATTGCTCTTTCGCGTAAGTAGTAGATGAGGAGCTGTTGCAATGCCTTTTTGTTGAGCTCGTCTGGCGCGATCATCTCAGTGGCATTGGAGGTACTTTTTACCTCAATGAGCACCTCAATCTTCTCTTGCTTGGGCGTGGGATAGATTACCAAATCATACGTTCCGCCTTTTGTCGTCGTCTTTGTACCTGGCATCACACATTCCGCATAGAACGTAGTTTCGAGAAAGCGTTGTAGGAAGTTTTTTTGTTCCTCTTCGCTTTGACTGTTCTCTATTTGTTGCAAAAACGAGTTGAGTGCTTCTGCAAACCGAACGAGCTGCTCGCGGTTGAC
>CAJPTS010000182.1 GCA_905373625.1 Bacteroidia bacterium | reverse complement strand
ATATCTACCGCGGAGCGCAAGGTGAGCAGACGGGAAAATGGCGTGTAAAAGGCGACCAAATGGGAATGCTGGCTACGGTCATCAATGGGCTCGCCTTAGCTGAAGCATTTGAGAAAGAGCATTGCGCGGCACAAGTTTTCTCGGCATTCCCTTCTGGTCCAGTGGCTACGCCTTACTCTGTAGAAGCTGTAGAAGAGGCGTTACAACAGAGTAAAGTGGCGATACTCACCGCGGGCACGGGTAACCCCTTCTTTACGACCGATTCCGCTGCAGCGCTCCGAGCCACCGAGTTACACTGCGATGCTCTCTTAAAAGGCACTCGTGTAGACGGGGTTTATGATTGTGATCCTGAGAAAAATCCCGACGCACAGAAGTTTGACTCGCTCACCTTTGAACAAGCCTATGAGCGTCGCCTGCGCATAATGGACTTGACGGCTTTTACACTCTGTCGGGAGAATAATATCCCGATTATAGTGTTCAACATGAACCGAATCGGAGCGCTTGGACGGCTGCTCCGCGGAGAGTCAATCGGTAGTATAGTTAAAAACTGATGTACGCATAATTAACGAATAGTATTATGGACAAGAACACGTGTATGAAGGCGGCTGAAGAGGCTATGAAAAAAGGAGTAGCACACTTGGAAATAGCACTACAAGCCATCCGCACGGGGAAAGCCTCCCCCTCTATCCTCTCGCAGGTCAAGATAGACTATTACGGAACTCCAACGCCGCTTCCGAACGTGGCGAATATCTCCACCCAAGATGCACACACGCTCACCGTGCAGCCGTGGGAGAAAAACCTTGTGCCGATTATTACAAAAGCCATACAGGAAGCGAACCTCGGCTTGCAGCCGCTAAATGCAGGCGATCAGGTACGTGTCCCCATCCCAATACTGACTCAAGAGCGTCGAAAAGATCTGGTGAAGCAAGTAAAAGGAGAAGGAGAAAAAGCAAAAACTGTACTCCGCAATGCTCGCCGTGAAGCAAATGATCAAATAAAAAAAATGCAGAAGGACGGACTGGCGGAGGACGAGGCTAAGAACCTAGAGAACGAAGTGCAGAAACTAACCGAGAAGTTCATAAAACAAGTGGACACAATTGCGGAAGAGAAAGAAAAAGAAATAATGACCATCTAATAGCGGATGGCTTTTACATTGGCAGGTTAAGCCTCCTTCTTCGGAGGGAGGCTTTTATGTTTCCCAAATGAGAAAAAAAGTGCGCATAGCGGCAGTTTCTTACTTAAATACGCTCCCTATGGTTTATGGGCTGCAGCATCACCCTATAGCCAATGATATAGAGCTTATGCTTGCCGTACCCTCCGCTTGTGCACAGCTCCTTCGGGAAGGGAAGGCTGATTTAGTACTGCTCCCCGTCGGCGCACTTTCTACTTGCCCAGGCGCAACTTTTCTCTCGGACTACTGCATAGGCGCAGAGGATGTAGTGGAAACCGTATGCATCTTCTCCCATGTCCCACTTGCCTGCGTACAGAAGCTATACTTAGACCCCGATTCGCGCACTTCGGTACTCTTGGCACGTATTCTTCTTCAGGCTTATTGGGATTTGCACCTCAGCCTAGCGCCTCTTCCTACGCATTTACTAGACTTGGGGAGCGAACAAAATGCGGCGGTGCTTCTCATCGGCGATAAAGTCTTCGAGTATCGTGCTCGCTACGAGTATACTTACGATCTTGCGCATGCGTGGCATACCTTGACGAACCTCCCCATGGTGTTTGCCGTATGGGCGACACTACATTGTACGTTAGATGAACAGTTCCGTGCGCTTTTCAACGAGGCAATGCAATTCGGCTTTGCGCACATACGCGAAGCGCTCCAAGACTACAAGCTCCCCGCTTTTCTCTCCGAAGCTAACGCGATGGACTATCTGACCCACCGAATTAGCTATACTTTTGATGCGCCAAAACAAAAAGCCTTAGCGCTTTATCTACAAGAGGTACAACAACTTCCTGATCCTGTACCCATACAAGTTTAAGATTCTCACAATCACATAGGAATGGTGACCATTTTTTATAAAAGCCATGATGGAATCGTGAGCGAAGTAGATGAGGAGATTCTCAGTCAAATAGACTATGAGGATCTCCTATGGGTGGATCTGATGGACGCGACCGAGCATGAGAATGAGCGCGTGGAGGAGTTCTTTGGCGTTAACATACAGACGCGGCAGCAGGCAGAGGAGATCGAAAGTTCCTCGCGGTATTCTGAGACGGACGCGCTGATAATTGCCAACTCTAGCTTTCTAATCCCATCTACCGAGACATATTTTAGCGAACCTACCTCCTTCCAGCTTAAGGACGGGATTTTAATCTCAACCCGTAACCGCGAGTTGCGCTCTTTTGGCGATACACAACGTAAACTATCGCACAACCCGAAGGCTTATCCCACTGGCTACCATATTTTCGTGGCATTATTTGAAACGCGAATTGATATGGATGCTGACATGCTAGAGAACATCGCACGTGGCATAAGTCAACTCAGCCGGCGAATAAATCTGGCGAAGCCCGAAGATATAGACCAAAAGGTGATCTTAGAGATCAATACGCTACAGGAGAATACGATGTTAATTCGCGAGAATATCATAGATAAGCAACGGATTCTGAGCGGCGTACTGAAAAGCGAACGATTCCCACGAGACGTCTTCCCCAAGCTGCAGGTGATGATCAAGGACACCAATTCGCTTATTAATCACTCCGACTTTAGCTTTGATCGTCTAGATTATTTACAGGATACCTTCCTTGTGCTTGCCAACATCCACTTAAATAAAATTACGAAGACGTTTACGGTAGCCTCTGTTATTTTTATGCCGCCGACGCTCATAGCATCAATTTACGGGATGAACTTCGCAGCCATGCCCGAGCTTCAATGGAAGATTGGGTATCCGTTTGCCATCTTAGTGATGATCCTCTCCTCACTGACCACCATTGTCATTTTCAAACTAAAAAAACTACTATAACCATGTCGCCTATAAAAATTCTAGCCCTTGTATTAAGTACCCTCCTGCTTTCTACCGTATTTTTTTCAACGCGAGGAGCAGTAGAATACACAGCGAGTGAATCGCCCAATCCGCAGACTACAATAAGTGCAACTGCTCTGGAGGACGATTTTGCCTCCGCAGATAATACTATGTCTACGGCACAAAAGGTATTAGCGACAGTACTGGTAGTCTTTATAGTGGGTGGCTTTTTCTCCGAGATGCAAACCCCTGGCGTTGGGATCTCATTTGCCATTTCCATGGCGGCAGCCGTGCTTTTCTTTATTCTCTTTTACGGCAAAGGGCTGGTTGAGTTTGTAGATATCTTGCTTTTTGTAGTGGGTCTTGTCCTTATACTGCTTGAAATTTTTGTTGTACCTGGCGTCGGTTTAACAGGCATTTTGGGACTTATCTTTGTCGTTGCAGGGTTATCACTTTCTTTGGTAGATAATTCGCAGATAGCCGCATTAGATTCCACAGCAACGCATGATCTATTGGTGGCGCTCGCACTAGTAATCATCGGACTAACCTTCGGAATTTTTGGTAGTATGGCACTCAGCCACTTCCTTACCACATCTAAACGCACTCCTGCTATGGCTCTTCACAAGGAGATGACCGCAGAAGAAGGCTATATCGGCGTACAAATACTACCCGAGTCTCTTGTCGGGAAAAGGGGAGTTGCAGAAACAGTGTTGCGTCCTTCGGGAAAAGTGCTAATAGACGGTACGAGTTACGATGCTGTAGCGCTAGGCGCTATGATAGATAAGGGAACAAGCATTGTTGTTGAGAAGATTGAGAGCAGTCAGCTATACGTGAGAGCGTCTTAGGTGCGGAGTTATATTTTCCACAACAGTGTTAACATATCAGAATGGCGAGAATTTGTATCGTGCCAATCTTTTGTCCCCATACAAGCAAGCGCCTTTTACAATTTTGCAGTATATCAAAAAGTTCCTATCTTTGTAGTCGGTTAAGGCGGTGCCATAGCTCAGTTGGTAGAGCAAAGGACTGAAAATCCTTGTGTCCCCGGTT
>CAJPTS010000181.1 GCA_905373625.1 Bacteroidia bacterium | reverse complement strand
ATCGTTGACAACCGCAAATTCTTTGAAGTGCACAAGAATTTTGCTAAGAATATCGTGGTCGGTTTTGCACACATGAATGGCATGTCTGTCGGTATCGTGGCAAACCAACCCAAATTTATGGCTGGTGTATTAGATATCAATGCGTCGCGAAAGGCGGCACGCTTTGTTCGTTTCTGCGATGCCTTCAACATCCCGTTGGTTACCTTAGTCGATGTACCAGGCTTTTTGCCAGGTTCGGGACAAGAAACAGGAGGGATTATCTTACACGGGGCGAAACTCCTTTTTGCTTACGGCGAAGCCACCGTTCCGAAGATTACTGTCATCTTGCGTAAAGCTTACGGTGGAGCTTACATCGTGATGAGCTCGAAAGGGCTAGAATCAGACATTAACTACGTATGGCCATCGGCTGAGATTGCAGTGATGGGACCACAAGGGGCTATAGAGATACTCTACGGTAAGGAGCTGGCAGAATTCGGCGATGACGTAGAAAAGAAAGCAGCCTTTATAGCGGAAAAGGAAATCGAGTATAAAGAAAAGTTTGCCAACCCGTATGTGGCGGCAAGTATGGGTTATGTGGATGATGTGATTGAACCGCGCAATACGCGTTTCCGTATCATTCGTGCCTTACAGATGTTACAGCTGAAGAAGGATGCCATGCCCCCCAAGAAACATTCTAATTTGCCGTTGTAAATCATGCTAGACTTCATACTATTACAGACTGCTACTACAGTTGCGGTACGTACAACAAATAATGATTTTGCTGAACACGACCCTACGGGTATCGGTATGACTCTGATATCCATGGCAGTAGTACTTTCGGCTTTGTTGCTAATATTCTTGGTATTTAAGTACATCGGCAAGGGCGTAGATCGTTATTTGTCTAAGGGTAGTGCTACTACAAAGGCACATGGTCAGACCTCGGCTTGGGACAAAAAAGTAGTTGATCAAGCGGGAGTCATTGCGGCTATCTCCTTGGCTTTGCATGAAAGCAATAATATGCGACACGACGAAGAGATCGTACAGCTTACCATTCAGGAATTCTCGCGGCGTTATTCGCCTTGGAATTCTAAGAGTTATGCCGTTTTACATAATCGTTTCCGCAGATAAATAACAGAGCCTCTACTCTCTGAGGCGCACGTTTCTGTGCCCGCAAGAAAGAACGTCTCGAACTTAGAATGTTGAATTATGAAGAAGTATAATTACGTAATAAACGGGGTTGCATATGAGGTGACGATAAGCGAAGAGTCTGATTCGTCTGCCAAGGTTGAGGTGAATGGTGAGTTATACATGGTTGAGAAAAGCAATGCTGCTCAATCCACGCCTGCTGCGCGTCCTCGTACAGTGACATCACAGCCAGTTGTTCAACAAAATATAGCCCCAACACCCTCCCAACCCGCTCGTGTGGCTACTCCTGCTAAAGGGGCTGGTATTAATTCGCCTTTACCAGGTGTTATCATGAAAATCCTCGTAAAACAGGGCGAGGAGGTGAAGAAAGGACAAACGCTCATTATTCTCGAAGCCATGAAAATGGAGAATAATGTCGATGCTGATCGTGACGGGCATGTAGTTGCGATTCATTGTAGTGAGGGCGGATCGGTGATGGAAGGGGATCTTCTTGTAGAGATAGGAGATTAGCGCCATGATATCGGTATTGTTAGATACGTCGCAAGGCTTCTTCTCTTACATGGGAGAGCACTTGGCTAACTTCGCATCATTCACGGGGGTGCTTGGCTTGACCTACAAGCACATCCTAATGATTCTGATCGGGTGTGTCTTTATCTTTTTAGGCGTATTCAAAGAATATGAACCCTTGCTTTTAATTCCAATCGGCTTCGGTATCATTATTGGTAACATCCCATTTAAGGAGGGCTACCAGATAGGGATATATGAGCAAGGTTCTGTGTTGAGTTACCTTTATTATGGTGTCGTAAAAGGCTTCTATCCGCCGCTGATATTCCTTGGTATCGGCGCCATGACAGATTTCTCGAATCTGATTGCTAACCCGAAGCTCGTCCTGATAGGTGCTGCTGCGCAGTTTGGTATCTTCGGTGCGTACATGGTTGCAATTGCTACTGGCGTTTTCTCTTTCCAAGAGGCGGGGGCTATCGGTATAATCGGGGGGGCGGATGGTCCTACAGCCATATTCCTCTCATCGCAGCTAGCTCCGCAGTTGATGGGCGCAATTGCTATCTCGGCATACTCCTACATGGCGTTGGTACCAGTGATCCAACCGCCTGTAATGCGGCTTTTTACCACAAAGAAGGAACGCCTAATTCGTATGCGTACTCCACGTAAGGTGAGCAAGACGGAGAAGGTACTTTTCCCTGTTATCGGGGTCTTATTGACCTTACTTTTAGTGCCCTCTGGCTTACCCTTATTAGGGATGTTATTCTTTGGTAACTTGTTAAAAGAAAGCGGTGTAACAAAGCGCTTGGCAGATACCGCCAAAGGACCACTTATTGATATTGTTACTATGCTATTGGGGCTTACCGTAGGAGCGTCTACGCAGGCCGTTCGCATTGTTGATGGTGTGGATAAGGGCTTCCTAACGTGGAGTTCGGTGCTGGTCTTTGCCATCGGAGCTTTCTCCTTCTTCTTGGCAACCACCTCGGGCGTATGTTTTGTCAAGTTCATGAACTTGTTCTTGAAGAAAGGAAACAAGATCAACCCGCTGATTGGCAATGCGGGTGTCTCCGCTGTGCCAGATAGTGCGCGTATCTCGCAAACCGTAGGCTTGCAGTACGATAAATCTAACCACTTGCTAATGCATGCCATGGCGCCTAACGTGGCGGGCGTGATTGGGAGTGCTGTTGCCGCGGGGGTTCTATTGAGTTTCTTAAAGTAGCATTTGGAATGAGCAAATACGAGGTGCGAATAAAATCGTCGCCTCGTTTTTTTTACCTAAAAATTACTAAGTCATGGCATGTAAAAAATGTGAGAAGGAGAAGTTTAACGGCTTTTCCACGCGGGCTATTCATAGTGGGCATCTGCACAATGAGTTTGGTGCATTAGCGAGTCCCATCTATCAGACCTCGACTTTCGAGTTCGAATCGGCTGAACAAGGTGGACGGCGTTTTGCGCTAGAGGAAGACGGCTATATATACACACGTCTGGGTAACCCCAATAGTACCGAGATTGAGGTTCGTTTGGCTGACCTAGAAGGGGCAGAGGCGGCTATGTCTACGGCATCGGGCATTGGTGCCGTAACCGCTGCTTTGTGGGTGAGCGTCTCGGCAGGAGACCATATTGTTGCGGCAAAAACGCTTTATGGCTGCACGTTTGCTTTCTTAAAGCACGGCTTGTCCCGATTTGGTGTTGACGTCACCTTCGTAGATACCCGTGATCTCGACGCAGTGCAAAAAGCTATGCGCCCGAATACGAAGGTGGTTTACCTAGAAACGCCTGCAAACCCTAACATGTACCTAGCTGACATTGAGGAGGTTGCTAAAATGGTGCATAAGCAAAATCCTGCGTGCCAAGTCTATGTTGATAACACGTATTGTTCCCCCTATTTGCAGCGCCCCATTGAACTCGGAGCTGATGTTGTCATACACTCTGCTACCAAGTATTTGAATGGACACGGCGATGTGATTGCAGGCTTTGTAGTAGGAAAGAAGGAATTTATTGATCAGGTGCGTCTTGTGGGCGTAAAAGATATGACGGGGGCGTGCCTCGGTCCTTTCGAAGCATACCTCATCGGGCGGGGGATGAAAACGCTAGCCATTCGTTTGGAGCGCCATTGCGCTAATGCACAGAAGGTGGCAGAGTTCTTAGAGGCGCATCCTGCCGTTAAAACGGTATATTACCCAGGTTTGAAAAGCTTCCCGCAGTATGAGCTCGCGAAAAAGCAAATGAAGCTCCCAGGTGCCATGATTGCTTTTGAAATAAAAGGCGACATCGAAGCGGGGAAGAAACTCATCAATTCGGTTCAGTTGGCAAAAGTAGCTGTAAGTTTGGGCGATGCCGAGACGCTCATTCAGCATCCTGCCAGCATGACGCATTCGCCCTATACTCCCGAAGAACGTGCCGAGAGTGATATCACCG
>CAJPTS010000180.1 GCA_905373625.1 Bacteroidia bacterium | reverse complement strand
TTTTATTTTTTATTGTTTACTTGAAACACCCCCGCTTCTGTTTCAATGTAGAGCGTATTGTTGTAAACCAGCAAGGAATAGATATCAAGATTATTGCCCGCACCGCGAGAGGGGAAACGATAGCTCTCGATGTATTTGCCAGATTGTAATTCATAAGCATCTAGCACGAACTCTCCTGCCATTTGTTCTACGCGTTGTGAAAAGACATAAACCTTTCCATCTTTAACAAAACTAGCCGCATTCGTGTTAAATGTCTTACCGCGCTCGTAGAGTGTGGCATTCTTGTAGTGCATGAGGGTAGGCATAGGCACACTATCGCGTGTCGTGATGGTCTGTACATATTTCCCATCTGCCGAGAAAACCCATACATACGGCATATGAAAGCTGGAGTAGGTAATATAGCTCCCATAAGTAAAGAATGCCCCATCATAGGCCATTGTACGCTCAACATATGAGTGGTACTTATCGTGAAGCAGATTTAGAACGGGCACTCGCTGCCCGTCCTCATCGTGGCGATAAGAAAAACACAAATGCCTCTCCTCTCCCGTACCTACTTGTTCTAACATGAGCTTTTCGTTATGACTCAGGCATACAAGATCTATTAGACTATCTGCTAAATTATAGTTTCGTATGGAATGCCTATAAAATCCTACATGTATATAGCCATTGTTTGCATAAAAGTAAAAGTCATTCTGCCGACGTTGCCGCAACGAAGCGCCTTCCAGATAGGGCAGTCCGTACTCAGATACACGCCCATCGGAATCTATCTCGGTCCAATGCGTCATACCCTTTTCCAACCCCCGATCTATGTATATGCTATTATCTAGAGCATATATAGAGGGGTGCGATGTCGTAAAGTACTCTTTTAAGATCGCATCGCCTATTTGGAATTTGCTTTGCTTAAACACGCGCTCAATAGGGTAAGCGAGCGTCTCATTGTGCCGATCGGTGAAATAGAAATAAACCCACAATATGGCAAATGCTGCAACAAGTATGGCTAAAAAAGGAATGACCTCCTTAATACGTAATTTCATCTTGAGTACGTGTTGGTTATTGCGCCTTGGTGGAAGGACGATGGGATCTATGATAGATGACATAAAGCAGAAGTATAAAAATGAGTACCAAATTGATTAGTAAGTGCCACTGAAATTTGAGACCATTCAGCACGCCACCACAACCACAAACTTCGTAATGACCAGTGCTAGCTAAGTAGAGAATGTAAACGGTAAAAACAAGCATCATGAGGAGCGCAAAACGAAGCCCCCATTTTCGGGAAAAAACGAGCAAGAGAATGCTACAAGCTTCCATTGAGACAGCAAGATAAGACACTGCATCTACCATCTGCCCCTCAAAGAGCCCCGTGCGCGCCACATTAAGTTTGAAGGCGTCAAACTGTAGGAGTTTGTTTGACAAGGTATAGGCGAAAAAGCCAATGATGAGCAGAAGACCAATCTCACTTATTAGCTTACGAAGCGAGACTTTACCTCTTACCATTTGTCACTAGCGTAGGCGATCCAGTTGGTCATCTATCTCTAGCTCTCTACCTACATAACGCGACCTGAAGCGACGCCCAAACTCATACTCGATACGCAGCGCGAGAGAGGGGTAATGTTGTCCCTCATGACTCTCAATGAAGGAGTAGAGTTCGCGTCGATAATCACTTTTCATGCCAAAGTTAAGCAGATCACTAGCACTCACCGAGACCCTCATAGCCTCATTTTTTAAGAAAGCATAAGAGAGTGAGATGCCCAAATCGGGTACAGGATCGCTGTAAGAATACAATTGATAGCCCCGTCCCCAGTGTCCTAACCATGTTTCGGCAGTAAAATGACGGTTTGGCGAATATTCTACACTAATATTGGCCAGCGTATTCCAGCCCTTTTGGGCTTTACCGCGAGACAGCGCCAAGTACGTAGTATAAAAACCATACTCCGTGTAATTTACGCCGCCATAGGCATTGATGTAGAGCTTACCTTCAAAATAGTCCCCTTGGTAGGATATCCGTGGTGCAATGCGCTGCATCGTCCCGACATTGTAATACTTGCTTACAAAATCATTATTCTCATACAGTGCAGAAACGTAATCTCGAACATCAAGATATTCTACTCGGAATGAAAACGCATGCCCCGAAAAGCGTTTAGAGTAACGCAACGAGTAGGAATGGTACGTGGCTGGCAATAGAGACTGATTACCTATCGTCCCTGTACGATGATCGCTGTAGCGCACTCGCGGGTCGAGATAACCTATATTGGGTTTCCCCACACGTTGCGAATAGGTTAACGTTACGCGCCCCCAAGTTCCGCCATAGCCTGCCGATGCTGTGGGAAGAACATTCCATAACGAAAGTTGCTGAATGCCGTAATCGTATACATCATAGTCTACAGCACACCCTACCATGACAGAGATAGAAAAGGGGAGATCTAAGAAGTCTTGGAGGAAAATTCGCTGGGTGTGACTTTTTGGGGACAGAACACCCTCGGTGCTCCCACCACGTAAAATATAGCGGTACGCATAGTCTATGCTATGGGTAATATGCCACAATGTAAAAAGTTTGTTGTGCTCACCACTCAGTTCTCCAGCCGCCGTGTAATCGTTTTGTTTGAGACGATAGTCCCGATTATACTCCTGAAGGTGCGAATTAGAACTCACGTTATAGTATGAGCCTTTTAGGTAAAAATGAGAATCTTTGCTGTACGCGTAGCGCAGAATAAGTGCACCGCTTCCTTCGAGCTCGTCGAAACGCAGTTTGCTGTAATAGTCTTTATCAAGATACGAATTCGTGCGTTGCGAACTGTTATAAGCTATTACATTTCCAATGAATTGTGCTGAGAAGGACTCCGAAAAAAGGTACGATAAACGCAGCATCGCATCGCCATCTATATTGCTTTGTTTGTCTAGTGTCTCACTAATACTATCTGCGACCCCAGTGCGCTGGTACTGTTTGTATATGCGAAAATTATTTTCCGAACGAATAAAACGTCCCGTTGCATTTGCCTCAAAACGAGGGGACTGAAAATTCAATGATGGAGCTGTACTATAGCCGAACCGATCGTCCCGATTTAGTTCATAACGTCCGCTAAGTGATATGCGTCCATTCACAAACGTAGCGTTCGTTTTCTTTCGGTAAATCCGAATCTCGCCACCATCCTTACTCGGGTCAGCTGACACATCACGTACTTCCACGCGCTCTACACTTTGGATGTTCAGTGTTCGGATAATGGTTTCGGTGACCTCTTTATCGTCAAGGTAGTAGGTGGGCACACCCGTTTTACCCGCTATTACAACCCCTTCCCCTGAGCGAACAAAGTCGGGCAAACGCTGTAAAGCTTTAGGGATCGGTGTATTCGTTGCAAATTTCTCGGTGTTTATTTTATACTCGCGACCGCGCGCAGTCTCTTTGATGTTAGAGACGTAACCTGCCACGCGCACCTCATCAATAGTTGTCTGCTTCTCGGTTAGTTGTATATGGAGTTCCTGAGGAGGCGTGGTAATTTGAAAAACGGAGTCAAAATTACCGTAGGTAATGTCTTGGAATTGTATACGAAGTGCTGTACAACCTTTTGGTATTGCGAGCGTTGCGCGTCCGTCTGCATCTGTAGTATAACCTTGTGACTTGTCACAAGCCGTCAGCTGGAAGCCAAGCGAGGCTACGCCCGTCCCACTACTTGTAAACAGCACTCGTTGTTGTGCTATACTTGGAAGTGTAAATAAAAGAGCTATAAAAAAGATAAACCGTTTCTTCATGACTGTAAGGTAAAAAAATGGCAGGGTAATTCCTGCCCTGCCGTACTAATTAAAAGTTAATAAACTTTGCGTTCCTGCCAATACCCATAGTAGGTTCGTGTTTTACCGCCGACCTCTTCGGTGAAGCATTTTCTCGAGTCATCACCATAACATCCTGCTTCAGTAACACCTGTCTGTAACCCATCTGCACGCACCGTGTTCTGTCGGTTGATAATAAGAGCTACTGATCCTCCAACGAGTATTGCGAATAACATCAATACTCTTCTAAAATTATTTTTACTAGTTGATAAAAAATTATGAATTAGACAATTCGCTTACGTTTCACTTTTCTACAATGCAAATCTAATAC
>CAJPTS010000179.1 GCA_905373625.1 Bacteroidia bacterium | reverse complement strand
AAAACCTTTACTGTGGTAAAAAGGTAGTCGTGAAGTAAAATTTGTAGTAAACAACGGGCATCTCTTTTATGAGGTGTCCGTTGTTTTTGCAAAAAAATGTAGGGGCGTGGCACGCCTCGCTCCCTAGAGACAAAAGACGAGAGACGAATGACGAGAGAAACGCTTTGCGCGTACTTTATACCTAACGAAGGGTGTTTACTTTGTACTTTGAACCTCGTACTTTGTACCTGATGAACCTTTGAACCTCGTACTTCGTACCTAATGAAGCTTTGTACTTAAATTCTCTGTATAGCAATTAGAAATTCTTTTCTATCTGCTCGCGCGCATAATCTAGCGTGATGTGCAGTTCTGTAGTGCCACTCTGGGGCAACCGATACATGCCATCCATGAAGATCGCCTCGCAAAGCGAACGCAGTCCACGTGCGCCTAATTTGAATTCTATCGCTTTATCTACAATATAATCCAGTACGGCGTCGTCGATGGTCATATGTATACCATCTATGCGGAAGAGCTCCTCATATTGACGTATAATGGCGTTTTCGGGCTTTGTAAGGATATCTCGTAGCGCCGCGCGATCTAACGCTTCTAGGTTAGCTATAATAGGCAGCCTACCAACTAATTCGGGTATTAGCCCAAAGGCGCGCAGATCCTGAGGGGCAATATATTGTAGCAGATTGTCGCTCTGTAGTTGTTTCTTTTCCTCATTGCCATACCCGATAAAGTTCCTGTTCATTCGGTTAGCAATGATACGTTCTATGCCTTCAAACGCCCCACCGCAAATAAAAAGGATGTCCCGCGTATTTACGGAGATCATCTTCTGCTCTGGGTGCTTTCGGCCTCCTTGTGGCGGCACATTAACGTTAGTACCCTCCAGTATTTTTAGGAGGGCTTGTTGTACCCCCTCGCCAGACACGTCGCGCGTAATGGACGGATTATCGCCTTTACGACCAATCTTGTCTATCTCGTCTATGAATATAATGCCATGCTCGGCAGCGGTCACGTCATAATCCGCCACTTGTAGTAAACGCGTGAGGATGCTCTCCACGTCCTCTCCCACGTATCCCGCTTGGGTGAATACTGTAGCATCGACAAGCGCAAAGGGTACTTTTAGCATCCGTGCAATTGTGCTGGCTAACAGCGTTTTGCCGACACCAGTAGGACCTACAAAGAGAACGTTACTTTTCTCTATTTCTACCGTAGATTCTACTGTTGTCTTCCCACCTTTTTGCTTTGTCGCTTCTGCTTCGCGCGAGAGTAGGCGTTTGTAGTGATTGTAAACAGCTACGGAGAGATAACGTTTGGCGCGTTCTTGTCCAATCACATAGCGGTCTAGTGCTTCCTTCAGCGCAATGGGGGGCATAAGTTCTTCGGTGGTTAGCCCCAGATGAAACGGTTTGGCGTCTGCTTCCTCCCGCGAGAGAAGAAAGGTATTGATCTGAGCCACACAGTCGGTACAAACGCATCCGAGACTCCCGCGGATTAGCGTAACATGATCATCGCCTTGCCCACAAATAGCGCAAACTGCGCGTTTACTTTCGTTCTCTTTCATGATTCTGCCAGCTCTCTCTATCTACTGTATTGAGCAATAATAAATGTAATATTCGGACGTGAGGGACACAAAAAAGCGCTCTGCGCTAAGTACTTGCGCAAAGCGCATAAAAGTATTCGTGTTTTTCTTTCAGGTGAATCTGTGTGATTTAATGTAGCTTCCTACAAACGCTTAACGGCGACTATTGTTGGTTTTGCTTCATAAACCAGTAACGAAACCACGTGGGGCGTTTGGCAACTTCCCAAAATAGGAAACCGTGAAATACATCTTTCCACATATATGTTATGCGTTGTTTCATCATGAGCATGCCCGCATAGTCGTATTCATGCTTGCCAAAGCCAGCAATAAGCATGGCGAGAGGCGGAGCTATGAATAGCAAAAAGAAGTATCCTTTGCGGTAACCGCAGGCGCGCATCATACACATATTCCACCAAAAGACAGGGATCATGCCTATCAGTGGCATGGCGAAGAGTAGTAACCAAAAAATATGACGCTTTTTTATACAGAGCGTTTGCAGCATAAGTACCCAGTTAACAATGGGTATAAAAGCCCACCAACCTGGCTTGCCAGATTTAACGAAACACCCGCACAAACCTATGTAGTAAAGAAGTATAGAAATACCTAAGAAAAGCCAATCAGTTACAACTATGTCTGCCATCTTGCCGAGTTTTTATTAAGCCGAATTTAATAATTTTTCTTCTCTTCGTTCGGTTCGGCAGGATATTCTATCCGCGAGTGATAGAAGTTTTTCAACTTCGAGACAAAGACGTGCTTGGCGGTCGCGATGTCCTTGAGGGTGAGATCGGAGTCGTCAAATTGTCCCGCCTCTTGTTGGTGCGCTACAATTTTATTCACAAGCGTGGTGAGCGTTTCCTCGGTTATTACTTTCAGTGTTCGTGAAGCTGCTTCTATGCTATCTGCCATCATAAGTAGAGCGGTTTCTTTGCTCGCAGGACGCGGTCCTGGATAGGTAAAGCGTTCTTCTATGCTCGGGTCTGTATCGGGGTGAGCGTTCCGATAGGTTCGGTAGAAGTACTCGGTGCGCGTAGTCCCGTGGTGCATGCGGATAAAATCAATGATCTGATTGGGTAATTTGTATTTGTGTGCCAGCATAACTCCGTCGGTGACGTGTCTTATGATGACCTCGGCGCTTTGTAGTTCGGAGAGTTTTGTATGGGGCGTCATACCCTCGGTCTGATTCTCTACAAAGTACTCAGGGTTAAGCATCTTCCCGATGTCGTGATATAATGCTCCCGCACGGATGAGTAACGAGTTTGCTCCCGTGGCGAGTGCAGCCGCCTCTGCTAAATTTGCCACCTGCATACTATGTTGAAAGGTACCAGGCGAGCGGCTAGAGAGCTCACGGAGGAGGAGTTGATTTGTATCGCAGAGTTCAAGTAAGGTCACATTGCTGACAAAACCAAAAGTCCTTTCGAGTGGATAAGAGAATTGATAGCTGGCCAAGATCAGTAGCGCATTGCCTGCAAAGAGTGCTAGCACTTGGATATTGGTCGTGGTGAATAATTCGTCTTGTAGAAAGGTTATGATGCTGTACAAAAGCACGTAGGAGAGTAAAACGAGCAGTACTTGATGGAAGAGCTGCCCGCGTCGGGTCACATTTCTAATGCCCAGCACCGAGACTACGCCTGCCACGCTATGTAACATGGCAAAGGTGTAGCTGTCTGGCGCAAAAAAAGCGAGTGTAGCAACTATGCAAAAATGTGTGACTAACGAGAGGCGTGCATCGTAAAACGTCCGTATTAAGAACGGTACGAGCGTAAGCGGTACGAGGTATAAAAAACGCGGTGCAAAGCGGATTACCACCATGCCTACAGCCAGCATAAGGGTACAGAGGAGTAAGAGAAATAGCGTCTCGCGTTGGCGCGTTAGGATCTTCGGATAATTTGTATACAAAAAGAAGTATAAAACGCCGAAGATGGCAAGCACGAGTAGTAAATAGCCAAACTCTGAAATATACAGCTTGATCCCGTGCCGTTGACGCCCTTCCATCTCTTGGCGGAGTGAGTCTATTTTTTGAAAGAGATCGTCGGTTATTAAATCGCCCGTGCTTACTATTCTTTCCCCGCGTTTTACAACACCTTGATATTTGGCGAGATTATTGAGCGCCTCGTCTTTTTGTTGGAGCGTAAGTAGAGAGTCAAGCTGTAAATTGGGCTCTAGTAATTTGGAAAAGTTAAACGTGGTGAGGAAGTTGAACCCTTCTTCTGTGCGATTTGTCTTTTCGATTTCTTGAGCCAGATAGACGGCCGCCGTTCGCGGCGAGTATACGTCAGTTAGCGAGGTCTCATATGCCACACGGCTTCGCAGGACAGCGAATTCGCCTGTTTGTGTTGCGCGCAGGACTTCCTTGGTATCTATAATCCCCACGCGGTACAGATAGTTTACTATCTGCGTAATCCGCTCGGTAAAGTTGCCTTGTAAAAGAAAGGCGAGCGAATCGTATTTTTTTTTGTTTTGTGTTGTTTGCTGTGCGAGCAGGGAGTCGCAGTAGGACGCATAGCCAGACTTAAGCTGTCCCAGAATGGCTTGTAG